>JAPSKG010000201.1 GCA_031177795.1 Domibacillus sp. | reverse complement strand
AAGTTGTGCAATTGAAAAAATGGGCTCAATGGCATGCTGAATATTTCTTCCTACCGGGCAATCGGGATTAGGCTTTTCATGCATACTAAACAATTCTTTTTCCTGCACCACATCAACGGCTTTATAAACGTCAAGTAACGTAATGTCAGCTAAATCCTTTGCTAACTCAGCTCCTGCAATTCCGGGGCGTACCTTTACCAGCCCTGCGTTTTTCAGCATGCCCATAATTTTTCGGATAACAACTGGATTTGTGTTTACGCTTCCTGCTAAATATTCGGATGAACTGATTCCATCTTTATTAAATTCAATCAAAGCCAGCATGTGAATACCTACCGCAAATCGGCTGCTGATCGACATCATTCATCACCTTCCTTACCATTCAATCGAAAATAACCTTTATGCCTTTTTTTAGTACCATTTCTATTATACCTTAAAAAGTTGCAGCTTATAGGAAAAGAGGTTTTTTGTAGGGAAGCAAATAGGAGGTGATGATTCGCCTAGCTGCTTGTTTCTGCATGCCGCTGTTCCATGCCGGCGTTATAGTGGGCAAATGCCTGTTTTCTGAGTGTGAGCGTTATTGTTTTTTTCTTTGCTTGTAAGCTTTGTTGCTTCACGCATTTAAAAAGTTCAGGGCTGAAATTCCTTATTTAAAAGGAACAGCGGCTCTGCAGCTGAGAATAATCAGTAGCTGTGCTATACTAAAATGTACATTTATAGGCAGGGGAGGACAATCATGTTTAAAGAGACTTCTAGCTTATCGGAAAAACCGGAATTTGGAGAATCACTGCCGCAGCAAATTGCAAAGCATATTTTAAAAAAGATTCTCCAGGGAGATTTAAAAGCGGGAGAAAAAATCGTCGAAGAAGAAATCTCGAAAGAATTAAATACAAGCCGTGCACCTGTACGAGAAGCGCTGTATTTATTACAAGTAGATGGAATTGTGGAAAGAAAACCAAGACGCGGTACCATTGTAAAATCGTTTACGCGAAAAGAAATTGTAGAATACAACGATGTAATGATTGGAATCATTCAAATGACGGTTGAATTTTCAAGAGGCAAGTGGCAACCGGATAATAAAAAACAATTAAGTTTATATTTAGAAAAAGCCACACTGGACTGCGAGCAAGGAAAAGTGATTGACTATCAATTAAAAGCCGAGCAATTGTTTAAATATATTTTATTTTTAGCGGATAATAAAGCGCTGGCAAGGTTTTACGAAGAAGCCAATCATATTTTAAAGGTATTTGCACAAGTACAATGGAGTGTGGCAACGATGGAGAAGTTTCATTCCAAGCTGAAACCATTTGTGGAAGCGGTTTTAAAAGAAGACATGGCTGCAGCCAGGCAGGCAATTTATGAAACATTAAAGCATGGAGTAGAATAACCATTCCTTCATGTTTTAAAATTGTCGACAATCGACATTTAGCATGTTAAAATGAAAGCGTATTCATAAATTATTTTACTTTAGGGGGCGTTTGAAAATGGGAAAATTACAAGGTAAAGTCGCTGTTATTACCGGAGGAGCATCGGGCATTGGTGCGGCGACTGCCCGGTTGTTTGTAGAGGAAGGCGCAAAAGTTGTTTTAGTAGATGTAAACGAGGAAAAAGGAAACACGTTTGTAGCTGAATTAAAAGAAAAAAACGCCGACGCTGTATTTGTTAAAGCAAATGTTACCGTGGAAGAAGAAGTGCAAAACATTTTCAAAGAAACAGCAAATGTATTTGGCAAAGTAGATATTGTGTTTAATAATGCAGGAATCGGCCGAGTTACACCAACAGAAAATCTTTCTTATGAAGAATGGCGCAACACGGTGAATGTCGATTTAGATGGCGTGTTTTTAGTAGCGCGTGAAGCGATTCGAGAAATGCTGAAAACCGGCGGGGGCACGGTGGTAAACACTGCTTCTATGTATGGATTAGTAGGATCGCCTGGTTCTGCTGCCTACAATGCAGCAAAAGGCGGCGTGGTCAATTTAACCCGTTCACTTGCACTGGAGTATGCGGCAAAAAGCATTCGCATTAATGCTTTATGTCCGGGGTTTATTGATACGCCTATTATTCCGGAAGAAATGAAAGAAACGCTGGCTTCGCTTACTCCCATGCAGCGCCTTGGCCAAGCAGAAGAAATGGCGAAAGCCGTTTTGTTCCTTGCATCCGAAGATTCTTCTTTCATGACTGGAAACACATTAACTGTAGATGGCGGATATACGGCTCAATAACAGGGTTTTATACTTCTATTAAGAAACAAATTTTTTAGTAAAAGGAGGAAAAGAAATGATGGAAAGCCGTTTTCATAAAAAAGTTGTGGTAATTACAGGTGCAGGTTCAGGGCTGGGACAAGCAGCTGCTATTCAAGTTGCCAAAGAAGGGGCGCAGCTTTCATTAGTTGATTTAAATGCTGCTTCTTTAGAGGAAACAAAGGAAAAAGTGTTAGAAGCAGCACCCGATGCAGAAATTTTATTAATTACAGCAGATGTATCAGATGAAACAGCAGTCCAGCGCTATGTTAATCAAACCGTTGACACTTATGGGAAAATTAACAGCTTTTACAACAATGCAGGGATTGAAGGAAAACAAAATCCAACCGAGGACTTTGGCATTGATGAATTTCAAAAAGTGGTCAATGTTAATTTAAACGGTGTGTTTTATGGCTTAAAATATGTATTGAAAATAATGAAGGAACAAGGTTATGGTTCCATAGTGAATACAGCTTCGGTCGGAGGCATTCGCGGTGTTGGAAACCAATCCGGGTATGCAGCGAGCAAACACGGGGTAGTCGGCCTAACAAGAAACTCAGGCATCGAGTATGGCCAGTACGGTATTTGTATCAACGCAATTGCGCCGGGTGCCATTATGACTCCAATGGTTGAAGCATCACTGAAACAAATTGATCCGGTGAATTGGGAAGAAGTAGGCCGGCAGTTTGTTCAGCCAAATCCGATGAAGCGTTTTGGAAAGCCGGAAGAAGTAGCCAGTTTAGTAGCATTTTTATTGTCTGATGAAGCAAGCTTTATTAACGCCACTGTTATTCCTATTGACGGCGGACAATCTTATAAATATTAACCGTTATATTTTTAAAAGCAGCTCAATATTCAGAGCTGCTTTTTCTCAAATGATAAAAGAGCTATTCGTGCAGTTAGCTATTAGGACAAATCTACTTAAAAACTTACAAAGCATGACCTTTTGAAATGTTAAAAAAATGTTTGCCTATTTTGATATAATAAGTTGTTTTTGCCCTATAGTCTTTTGTATTAATTCAATTAGTTCCGAAAAAAGCAGAGTTTTCACTTCTTTAAGCAGTTATCGTATGCCCTGAAGCTTTCTTCGTTTTATAATGGAAACACGGGGAGGGATAACATGAAGTTTTTTAACGGCGAAAAAGAAAAGGATGCAACACAAAAAGTGCTTTTTTCTATACATGATCTTGAAAAAACCATTCAACAAGAAATTACAGCAATGTCTTTTATTCTGGGTAACTTGATTCAGCAGGCATCAAAAGAAAACAAAGAAGTGATTTTTTTGTGTGTGGGATCTGATCGGTCAGTCGGTGATTCCCTGGGTCCTTTAGTGGGAACCATGTTAAAAGAAAACAGTGTTCCTTATCAGGTGTACGGCACACTGGAAGAACCGGTTCATGCTTTTAATTTGGGGAATACATTGAAAATGATCAACCGCCAGTTTCGAGAGCCTTTTATTATCGGCATCGATGCCGGGCTTGGCCAAAAAGAGCGAGTGGGGGCGGTGCTTTTAAAAGAAGGACCTCTTCTTCCTGGTCAGGCACTTCATAAAGTATTGCCCGCAGTCGGGAATTATCATATAACGGGTGTGGTCAATTATCTTGATCCGCTGCCAGCAACCCAGTTTTTAAACGATACCCGCTTACATACTGTAATGAAGTTAGCGAAAACGATTGTACAAGTTATTACACAAAAAGAGGGCCGCTTAAGATAAGCGGCCCTCTTTTGTTTATTTAAAAAATAGAAATGGCTCCTGTCAGTACCGCAACGATAATGATGAAAAGAGAACAAAGAACTGACCATTTTAAAGCATAACGCTGGAATTCACCAAGGTCCGTTTTGACCATCCCGACTAATAACAGGGTAGATGCCACTAGCGGGCTCAAGAAATGAACCGGCTGCCCGAGAACAGAAGCTCGTGCAACTTCAACAGGATCAACTCCGTAAGCAGATGCAGCTTCAGCTAAAATAGGCAGAACACCGAAATAGTAAGCATCATTAGATAACACAAATGTAAACGGCATGCTTGTTAACGCGACAACAAGAGGGAAAAAAGAACCTAACGATTCGGGAATAATCGCAACAAGTGAATTGGCAATTGCATCAACCATTTTGGTTCC
>JAPSKG010000200.1 GCA_031177795.1 Domibacillus sp. | reverse complement strand
TCCTGCATGACAATTGCTTCTGCTACAGCAAATGGCGTGTTTTTCCTAACTTCGCTTCCGGCGATTCCTCCTTTTATTCCCAGTGTTCGATAAGCTTCTGCTTCTTTTTCGATAACTGCCTGCATTTCACTTTTTCCGGTAAATACATAAGCATCTTGAGTTGTTAAATCACAATTAATGGCCAATTTATTTGCTGTTTCTTTCAGAAAATGAATGGCTTCCATATTTGCCTCATAATATAAGCGGGCAAAATCTTCGTTAAATGTTTTAAGCAACTTTTGATAAATTAAGCTGTGCTGTGCGGTTACTTTTGCTGTTGTAAACCCTGTTGTTCCGTCCATTAGCTTTCGCCCTTCAAGCAAAGCAACTGTTTTTCCTTCTTGTGCTAGCTTCCATGCTGTCACAATACCGGTAATCCCGCCACCAACAACTGTAACATCAACGGTTAAATCCTTGTTTAATGGCGCAAAAGAGTGCGGGGGTTTATGATCCTTCCAGTAAGATTGCGGGTAATGCGGAATATTCATAGTTCCCTCCTAATGTTTGTCATGCTAGTTGTATACCCGCGATCCGCTTGAGTTACCCAATAAAAAAAGAAACAGCCCAGTGGCTGTTTCTTAAATATCCCATTCTCTTAAGTTCATGCGTGTATGAGTCGGCTGCACTTCATAGCGTGCTAAAGCAGCCGGCTGTGTAACACCTGTAAATACAAGCAGTGTATCAATGCCGATGCCAATACCGGCCCGGATATCGGTATCGTAATAGTCACCGATCATAAGTGTTTCTTCTCTTGAAGTGCCAAGGACTTCAAGTGCTTGTTCCATAATGACCGGCTCCGGCTTTCCAATAAAGATCGGCTGTGTTTCTGTTGAAACAGAAACAACAGATGTTAATGAACCGTTTCCAGGCATTAATCCGCGTTCAGTTGGAATCGCAATATCGCCATTTGTAGAAATAAAGCGGGCGCCATTACGAACAGCAAGACAAGCAACGGCCAGCTTTTCATATGTAAGGCCCCGGTCAATACCTGTTACAACATAGTCCGGTTTTTCATGTGTTACTATTTCAAATCCTTTTTCTTTAAGTGCTTCCTGTATGCCATCTTCTCCAATAACGTAAATGGAAGCGCCTGGTTTTTCATCGTAAATAAATTGTGCCGTTGCACGCGAAGTTGTAAAAACATTTTCCGGCGTTGTATGAATACCCATTTTCACAAGTTTCTCTGCTACCTGTTCTGGTGTGCGCGAGGAATTGTTTGTTACAAATAAATATGGAATTCCCGATGCATTCAGGCGGTCGATAAACTCGGGAGCTCCAGGGATAATATGTGTGCCGGCATACATTGTGCCGTCTAAATCAAGTAAATAACCTTTATACTTTTTCATGTTGTTTCTCCTTCTTCCGGTAAAAATGCAGAAACAGGACCCAGTTCATTTTCCAGGTAAAGACGGACCCGTTTTGGAAAATCGATCATTTCTTTTTTATTGGCTATAAGAGCAGCGGCCATTTCATCATGTGAGATAGACGTATAATTACGGACAAGTTCTTTCCGCAGGCCAACTACATCTTTGAGCGGAGCGGACTGTTCCGGTAAAATAACTTT
Organism: Domibacillus sp.; assembly: GCA_031177795.1. Lineage (GTDB taxonomy): Bacteria > Bacillota > Bacilli > Bacillales > Domibacillaceae > Domibacillus. The sequence goes on along the minus strand of JAPSKG010000200.1, from coordinate 2,764 downwards.
TTCATCTTCCATGATGTCGATAATGTCTTCGTAACTGCCGGGATCGCGCATAATAAAACCATCAATAACAGCATTGCCAACGTCAATAATCGATTCTACAACCGTTTGAGCAATCCGCTCAAGAGCTGATTTTTCAATTGGCGTTACCCAGGCAGGCTGAGATTCAAAAAGTCTTATCTGCTTTTCCATAAATTGAAGTGTTTCTTCCATTTTTTTTCGATCAATAAAATACACAGCCATCCTCCCTTTCCGATCTTATTGTATCATGTGGTACAATGATTGAAAATGAACAGTGGGGGATCAAATATGAGTGAGCGGTTTTTTCTTTATGATGAAAAAGACACGACAACAACACGGTTTGTCAGCTTTGCCGGTGAACATGCGCGGTATGATCTGGCTTTGATGCAAACAGACCGCTATTACGGCAAACGGATTGTCCTTAACCTGCAAGGCAAAACCTATGCCATCATTGGGCGCGACGACCTGGACGAGCCCGGTTACCTTGAATATGCTTTTAATGTAAGCGAAGAAGAAGCTGCCGAGTTAAAAGAATTTTTATATGAGGTAATTTAAGGGATTCCATGAGCCCAAACTGCAACGCGGCTTTTTATCAGCTGCCTCTTTGAACCTGAAAAAAACCGGCTTAATTAGCCGGTTTTTTTGCTGCAGCAGAGACGGGAAGCTTCTTTAATATAAAATAACCGCATCCAAAATTGCAGTATTCAAGCAAATAATCTCGCACTGTGGAAAATTTATTATCATACGACGCTTTTTTGTTTGTGTCATCAAAAAAGCCTTTTAAACGAAGTTGTCCGTATCCCCAGTCGCCGACAATGTAATCATATTTAGATAAAATGTCGCTATAGCGTGCGTGGAACGCTTCTTCGTTAAAGCCTTCAGTCCGCTCTTCAATAATTTCGTAGCAATCATTTTGAATAATAATCATTTTGCTGCCTTTGCCTCGCCTTGTTCATGCTTTGCTTTTGCAGCCGCGTTTACTTGCTCGTCCGCATGGTAAGAAGAACGAACCATCGGGCCTGCTTCACAGTGGCTGAATCCTTTTGACATCGCAATTTCACGAAGCTCTGCAAATTCGTCCGGGTGGTAATATTTCTGTACTTTCAAATGCTTTTTCGATGGCTGTAAATATTGGCCAATGGTCATAATATCTACATTGTTTGCTCGAAGGTCATCCATTACTTCAATGATTTCTTCTTTTGTTTCACCAAGCCCAATCATCAAGCTTGATTTTGTTGGAATGGCTGGCTGCATTTCTTTTGCACGACGCAGAAACTCAAGCGAACGATCGTATTTTGCGCGGGCACGAACTCTTGGAGTAAGGCGGCGTACCGTCTCAATATTATGATTTAAAATGTCTGGCTTAGCATCCATTAACGTTTTCAAGTTTTCTTCAATGCCGCCCATATCAGACGGAAGCACTTCAATAGACGTAAATGGATTTTTTCGGCGGATGGCGCGAACTGTTTCAGCGAACACATACGCTCCTCCATCTTTTAAATCATCGCGGGCAACCGCTGTAACGACAACATGCTTTAAGTTCATTTGCACAACTGAATCTGCTACGCGTTCTGGTTCCTGAAGATCCAGTTCTGTCGGCAAGCCGGTTTTAACAGCGCAAAAACGACAGGCGCGTGTACAAATACCGCCAAGAATCATAAAAGTAGCAGTACGGCGTACAGCCCAGCATTCATGAATATTTGGGCATTTTGCTTCTTCACAAACGGTGTGCAGCTGCTTTTCTCGCATCATTTTTTTAAGCCCTGTATAATTTTCGTTTGTATTTAGCTTTATTTTCAACCATTCCGGTTTACGCAAATATTCTTCTTTCGTGCTCATTTCTCCATCTCCAATCAACTTGCGATATACCGCTACTTTATCATAATTATCATGTAACCGCAAAAGTAGAAATGAATTACAAGATAAAAATGCTCATAATCCACTTTATCACCTTTTATTATAAGAAAAAAAGATATATTTAAAAAAACCGATTTCTTAAACGTTTTTTAAGCTATAGCCTCTTCTTAGCAACTGCTTTTTTATAGTAATAAGAAAAAGCCGGATAACCTAATTGGCTATCCGGCTTTTTTCTTGCTTTATTAAAGATAGGAAGCAGTAAACTGCCTGTACACAATTTTTTATGCTTTTTTTTGTTTTTTTGCTTGTTTAACAGCATAAGTGATGCTTGCTCCCATGCCGCCCCAAATAATCAAAACACCAGCGATCATCATAACAATAGCACTTCCGCTCATTACTGTTCCCCCTTATGATTATTGCTCCATGGCTTAATCGCCATTAACACAAAACCAACAATTAGCGCGAGCGCTGCAACAAGCCAGCCGTATGAGAAAACAAAAGATGCTGGGTAACCGCCATATGGCGCTTCAATGTTTTGGCGGATGTTATCAAACATCATGTATAAAAGAACAAGTGGTGTTACAATGCTTAAGCAGAATTTCCACCATGAGCCAAGCTGGATATCTGAAACAGAGTCTGCATGCTGTTTTAATGAATCAAGTTCTTTAAAGACCCATGCTACCAAAATAACTTCAACAAGGCCGGCAAACACGATGCCAAACTGATTAATGAAATAATCCGCTACGTCAAGGAAATTTAAACCGCCTTTTGTTGCAAATACAAGAGAAATAATAGCTGCTGAGCCACCACCAATAGCAACCGATACCTTACGAGATACATTGAATTTTTCTTGAACACCTGCTACAAATGTTTCAACAATCGAGATAAG
>JAPSKG010000199.1 GCA_031177795.1 Domibacillus sp. | reverse complement strand
TTCCCATTGTCTACAACAAACAAGGATGGAATGACCCAAAAGGGCGAATTTACGTTAAAGATGAAGACCTTGACGACGTGCTGTCCGGAAAAAAAGAACCTGAGCCGCTTGTTTTGCATGTACCGGCCGGGGCTTGCATCAGCATGAACTTCACCAACCGGCTGCCTCATATTTTGGATGGAGATGCTTTTCAGCTTGTTACGCGAACCTATGAAGAAGGATTTCATATTCATTTCGTAAAGTTTGATGTTCTGGTTGCCGACGGCGCAAATGTCGGCTGGAATTATGATAGTTCCGTCCTTCCGGGTGAAACAATTCGATATGAATGGTATGCCGATACCGAGCTAAAAGCTTTTTTTCTGCACGACCATTTATTTCCTGTTTCGCATCAGCAGCACGGTATCTTCGGCACATGCGTGGTTCATCCCCGCTTTTCAGCTTTTTTTGATTCACAAACGGGGCAAGAAACAGATTGCGGAGCTCAAATTACTGTGGTCCATCCGCTCATTCCGGATTACCGCGATTTTGCTTTGTTTGTCCAGGATTTTGCTTTGCTATTCGATAAAGACGGGTGCCCGATCCAGCCACCTGAGTTTCCTGGTTCTCTAGACGATCCCGGTGTGTTTGCAGTCAATTATAAAAATGAACCTTTGCAGTTCCGGCTTGGGAAAGATTGTGACCCGGCTTATTCATTTAGTTCGTATGTGAATGGCGATCCTGTTACACCGATATTGCGGGCTTATGAAGGCGATCCGATCCGTATTCGCTTGCTGCAAGGGGCTCACGAAGAGTCTCATAGTTTTAACGTACACGGACTAAGGTGGAAAGCTGAACGGCCAAGCAACGATTCACAGGTTCGTTCACAGCAGCATATTGGCATTTCAGAATCTTTCACATTTGAAATGGATATTCCAAGGGCAGGCGATTATTTATGGGCGTTTGAAACGGAAGAAGACGTTTGGAATGGAACATGGGGATTAATTCGGGCTTATGATCAGGAAGTAAGCCATTTAGTTCCCTTACCGGACCGCCCTTTGCCTGCACCAAGAACAAAGCCGCTTCCTGAAGTAACCGGAAAACCGCCGGCACCTGCTGATCCGCAGTGTACTCTTCCTCCTGAACTGGCCCATAACGCACCTATTCGGAGATATTGCGTGGTTGCTTTTCAAACACCGATCATTTACAACCGATTCGGAGACCATGATCCGTACGGCATTGTATTTGCTTTGGAAGAAGACGTGGAGGACATTCTTTGCGGAAAAAAAAATCCGGAGCCATTAGTTTTAAGAGGAAATGCCGGCGATCTTGTTGAAGTTACGCTAACCAGCTTGCTAAAGTTTGATTTATTTCCTCATCCGGACGGCATTCATCCATATCCGCCAGTGAAAGAGCAAGCTTTTTATCCACCTTCTTTACGAATTTCTTTGCACGTAAATATGCTTGATTATGATGTTACTACTTCAAGCGGCGATACAGTCGGCTTTAACCCGGATCAAACGGTAGGTCCTGGAGAAACCATTACGTATCGCTGGCATGTTCAAGACAGCATTGGAACATGTGCGATGTGGGATATGGCTGATTTGCGAAATCACCGGTCTTTTGGAACATTTGGAGCTTTTATTGCGGAACCCCGGTTTACCACTTACCATGACCCGCATACACTTAAATGCGTGAAAACCGGCACAAATGTTGTGTTAAAAAATCCGCTTCTATCTGACTACAGAGAATTTGTGTTAATTATGCATGATGGTGTTCGCCTTGAGGACAAAGATGGAAAAGTAATTATTGACCCGCTTGACGGCGTTATTCCAGCATCGGAACCTGATGAAGAAGTAGACACGTATGATAATGGGTCACGCGGTTTTAATTACCGGTCGGAACGGCTTATAAACCGTTTTAGGGAAATCCCTGTTTTAAGCGATTTGTTTAGCTCTGAAGTTCATGGAGATCCAGCCACGCCGGTTTTTGAAGCGTACCCTGGCGACCCTGTTGTTGTTCGCCTGACCAATCCTTCAGAGCGAAGAAGAGCCCATACGTTTCACTTGCACGGACATAATTGGAAGTTTGATCCAAGAGATCTTGATTCCCGTATTGATTCTTTTGTCGGCCATATTGTCGCAGGCGAAACACATGATCTTCATTTAATCGGCGGGGCAGGCGGCCCTTTTCAATATCCGGGCGACTATATGTACAGATCCGGCAACATCCGCTGGGACATCGAGCAAGGAATGTGGGGAATCATCCGGGTTTACCCCAAGGTTATGCCACATTTGCCTTTGTTGGATAATTAACTTTTTGCCGGAACAGTTTCATTTGGTTAACAGAAAAAGCGATGTTCTGCAAAGCGAACATCGCTTTTTTTCTATTAGAGTTTTTAATAAGCAAACTTAGTGCTTTTCAACATGCTCTATCCATTTAATTTTGTCAAATGGTATAAGAAAAGATTTTCTTTTAGTTTCATATTTAACTTTCTGAACAACAACAATTTCTAGAAAATCAGTTCCAACAAGCTCTATTCTTCCTTGCAGGCATTTGCCTTCTTCAAAATGGACTTTCACCTGACAGCCGAGCATTTGGCGCAAGCGAAAAGCCAGGCTGCCTCTTAATCCGCTTAACCGGACGCGGAATTGGTCGCTACAGAAACAGTGTTGATTAAAGTGGCCTTGAAAGCGGCCGTTCATGCAATGGCTGCATTTTCCATGATGATTCATTTGATGACTATGAAACTGTTTGTTCATGCAGTGATGATGTATGTGGTGGCCCTGAAAGCAGGCATGGTGTCCACAATGAAAACATTTGTTGTCTTGAAAACCACTTTTGCAGCCGCATGTAACATGATGCTGCTGTTTTTTGCAATGATCGCATTGACAGTGCTCCGTGCTCATTTTCTTCCCCCCTTTTTTAAAAATAAAAGTATCCGGACTTAAAAACTATGTGTCTCTAAAACTCTTTGCTTTACTCACATCCTTTTATCGTCCTGCTATTAGTTTATGCTTGACTAGTAGATACGGATAAGCTAGTGCCCCTTTCCTTTAAAAAATCTACCATATGTGGAATCTTATTTTTCAGTAACAACCCAAAACAGCTTACATACGATATGGATAACGAACAATAATTGCTTTTTTTCTTCACTGCAGAGTAAAACTAAACTTGATTGAACAGGAAGTGATGATATGCATAATAAGATAGGACATAAAGCGCTTTGTTTCAGGAAAAACGGCGCTTCACCAGCTTTTTCTTCTCCATCTTCCTGTCTTCCTGAAGACCAGCAGGAAGAACTTGAAGCGAGAATAAAAGAAACCAATACACTTTTGCTTAATCTGGCTTTATCTAACCAACAGCCGGAAGAAGGAAGAAGAGTTTTATTTCAAGGATTACTTGGCCAATGGGTGGAAGTACTTACCGGGCGCGAACTGCCTGTACCGTCAGCAAATTCTCAAAAGCCTTCCTCGCACTTTAAAACTCCCACTCTCCCCAAAAAAAGATGTGGAAAAAAAACTAGCAAACAAGGACTTGTCAGAGGAAAAAATCCGAGAAAAGGATTTTTGAAAAAAAAACAGTTCCAAAAACCAGTTGCACGCCCGAAAGCTGCAGCTCCCAAAAAAACGCCCGCCAAAAACAGCGTTCTTTTTAATAAATATTCAGGGCGTGTTCATCTAGTAGGACGGGACTTTGTTTTATTAAAAAGAAAAAAACAGGATTTGCTCATTCCCTTTTCAAGTGTACATTCTGTTACTTCATTTAAACGTTTTTCCCATTCGGTGCGAAAACCGGCGCTTCTAGACGCTGACCCTTGTTTGCAGCAAGCTCTTATTTTGAATTTTGGAGAAACGGTTGCTTCCTCCCCTGAACTGATTCAGCTTTTTTTCAAAATGTCTTTGCCGATTTTTCTTTTGCAGCTTCTTGATCAAAAAGTAAAAGTTGTGTTTGATGGAAAAAAACTAACCGGCTGCCTTCGGAAAGTTGACAAAGAAGCTTTAACTGTTTTCACCACTTATCAAAAAGAGTTGCCTGTTCCTTTTTCTTCTATCCAGTACATCGCTTTACAGTAGTTGTGTAAATGAAAGAACTTTTAAAAAACAAACGACCATTTTAGCTGTTGCCTGCCCTGTCCATTTTCTGCATTTTAAAAAGAACCTGCTTATCATTTAAGATAAGCTGGTTCTTTTTGTTTTTCCTTTTGCCAGGACCCGGGTTTATTAATGTACATACATGAAAATTTATTTTCTAGTTATTTTTTAAAAATTAACTTGTTAACGTACAGCAGCTTTGATTGAAAAACCAAGAAGTTTTGATGCCGATTGCCTGTCACAAGGACCGTTTGTTAAGGAGATTTGCTTTTTTTTATTAAAGCCTGCTTAAGCTGCACTG
>JAPSKG010000198.1 GCA_031177795.1 Domibacillus sp. | reverse complement strand
CCAGGGATCGCTTCCGATAAGTGATGCACTGGCTTTGCATGCCATTAAACTTATTGCAAGCAATTTAACACTTGCTGTCCAGCAAGGAAGCAACGTAGAAGCAAGAGGCAACATGCTTGTTGGCAGTTTGCTTGCCGGCATGGCTTTTTCAAATGCCGGAACAGCTTCAGCCCACGCACTAGCTTACCCAATCGGCGGATTAGTAAAGTCGCCTCATGGCGAAGTAACAGGGTTGTTGCTGCCATATGTTATGAAGTTTAATGCTGCTATTGAAACGGAAAAAATGGGTGCTATTGCGGATGCTTTTGGAGTAGGACAAGGTCTGAGTGCCAAAGAAAAAGCACTGGCTGCTGCAGATGCTGTATTACAGCTGCTAGAAGAAATTGGGCTCCCGACACATTTGTCGGAAATTGGCATTAAGGAAGAGGATATTCCGACGGTTGCGGAGAAAGCATTAGACATTACCCGCTTAGTCCGCAATAACCCGAGAGTTCCAACACAAAAAGGCTTTGAAGAATTATTGAAAAGCGCTTTGTGAAAATTAAAGGAGTGAAGAAAGCATGTCTATAAACAAGCCGATCATTGGCATTACAATGGGTGATGGTGCAGGTGTAGGCCCTGAAATTATTATGAAAGCACTTAAAGATGAAAAAATTTATGAAATATGCGCCCCGTTCGTAATTGGAGACGCTAAGTTGCTAGAAAGAGCAGGGAAAATTGTTCAAAACGAAGCACCGGTAAAACGCATTTCATCTCCTGATGAAGCTGCATTTGAATACGGAGTGGTAGAATGTGTTGATTTAGACTTGCTGCCAGAAAACCTTCCGTTTGGCCAAGTTTCACCTGAAGCAGGCAATGCCGCTTTCCGTTATCTTGAGCGGGCGATTCAACTAGCGAATGAAGGGAAAATTGACGGGATTTGCACAGCTCCGCTAAATAAAGAAGCTTTGCATAAAGGCGGGCACCTTTATCCGGGCCACACGGAAATTCTGGCGTCGCTAACCAATACGGAAGATTTTTCAATGATGTTATCGGCACCTAAACTAAAAGTAATCCATGTCACCACACATGTAGGTATTATTGATGCGGTTAAGCAAATTAACCCTTCACGTGTGTACACAGTGATTAAACTTGCCCATGATACTTTAATAAAAGCTGGTTATCAAAACCCTCGAATTGCTGTTTGCGGCATTAATCCGCATGCTGGAGAAAACGGCCTTTTCGGTTATGGTGAAGAAGAAGAAAAGGTAGTTCCTGCTGTTGAAAAAGCACAAAGCGAAGGAATCCAAGCTTTTGGGCCGCTTCCGGCAGATACGTTGTTTTTCCGTACCATTCGGGGCGATTTTGATGTAGTGGTCGCTATGTATCATGATCAGGGCCACGGGCCAATTAAAGTGCTTGGTTTAGAGTCTGGCGTCAACATTACAGTTGGCCTTCCGATTATCCGGACAAGCGTTGACCATGGAACTGCTTTTGATATCGCCGGCAAAGGAATTGCAGATGAATTAAGCTTAAAAGAAGCGATCCGGCAAGGTGTTGAACTGGCACCTAAACGTGTTATATAAACTTTTACAAAGGAACAGCCATTGTGCTGTTCCTCTTCGCTTAGGGGGAAAAGTAAATATGGAAAAACACAAAGTTGTTGTAACAAGGAAAATTCCGGAACAAGCTCTTGAAAAACTTAAAGAGCATAGTGAAGTGTATATTTGGAACTATGAAGAAAAACCAATGCCTTACGAGCTTTTAACAGAGCAACTAAAAGATGCGTCTGGCCTTTACACCAATGTTGGAGATCAAATCGATAAAGCGCTGCTTGATCAAGCTCCTTATTTAAAAGTAATTAGCACAATGGCAGTCGGGTTTGACAACATAGATGTAAAAGAAGCTGCACGGAGGGGAATAGCGGTTGGCCATACCCCGGGTGTTTTAACAGAAACAACCGCTGACTTAACATTTGCTTTGTTAATGGCTGCTGCCCGCCGGGTAGTGGAAAGTTCTGATTACGTACGCGAAGGACACTGGAAAAGCTGGGGACCTATGCTGATGACCGGCCAGGATATTTATGGGGCGACAATTGGCATTATCGGCATGGGGCGCATTGGAGAAGGTGTTGCACGCAGGGCAGCTGGCTTCAATATGAATATTTTGTACCATAACCGCAGTCGCCGTTTTGAACTGGAAAAAGAGTTGAAAGCCTCTTATTGTTCAATGGAGGAGCTGATCACAACCGCTGACTTTGTTGTGTTGTTAGCGCCAGGCTCTGCTCAAACACGCCACATGATAGGGGAAAAACAGTTTAAACAAATGAAACCCAATGCGGTGTTTATCAATACGTCGCGCGGAACCAATGTGGACGAAAAAGCTTTGTATGAAGCGCTTAAAACAAAGGAAATCTGGGCTGCAGGACTTGATGTATTTGAAGAAGAGCCGATTGCTGAAAGCCATCCTTTGTTAAAGCTGCCAAACGTTACAGTTTTACCTCATATCGGAAGTGCAAGTGTTGCCACACGTACAAAGATGGCCTTGATTGCTGCTGAAAATTTAATTGCGGGCTTGGAAAACCAAGAATTGCTTTTTAAAGTGAACAGCAAGTAACTCAGCCAGGAAAGAGAGTTTGAAAATGGGGGACCTTAACAGAAGTTGCGGCCAGCCGGCTGAACAGCAAAAAAAACGAAAAGGCAAGCAGTCTGTTTCTATTTTTGGAGCCATTTTATTTTTTGCCGTCGGCAGTATTTTATTTGCAGTGCCAAACCAAATCACCAACGGGGGCCTGACTGGTTTAAGTCAAATGGGGTATTACTTATACAAATTTAACATTGGATTAAGCATTTTTCTTTTTAATATACCGTTGTTTATTGCCGCTTTTTTTTTCCACAAAGAGCTGTTTTATAAATCAGCTGCTTCCATGGTAGCAGTTTCTTTGCTAATTGGCGTTTTGCAAGAACCTCTTCTTGCTTTTGGACTCCGTAACATGTGGATCGGAAGCGTGGTAGGAGGATTATGGATGGGCCTTGCACTCGGTGCTCTTTCTAAAATGAATGCCAGTCTTGGCGGAGGCTCTATGCTTGGAAAAATGCTGAGTGACCGATACGGCTTTTCTTTATCAAAAACGATTTTTTTTGTTGATGCTTCTGTTTATCCGCTTTTGTTATTTTTAATTGGCTTTACAGAAACAATCTTTTCCTTGCTTCTTACTTTTTTTAGTTCACTCGGAGTGTATCTTGTAACAAGAAAAAAACAAGAAGATGCAAATGCGAAGTCCTTATAAATAAAAAGCTGTTTTCTTGTGAATGCGTAAAACTTTTGTTTTCATCAAAACTGCTGTAAACTGCAACCTGATTTTAAGCACATGTTCTATATGAAAAGGAGTGAAAAAATGAAGTATCGTACACTTGGAAAAACGGGACTGAACATATCGGTTATAGGAATCGGCACCTGGCAGTACGGGGGAGAATGGGGAAAAAAGTTTGATCAAAGTGAAGTTGATGCCATTCTGGAAAAAGCAAAAGAGCTAGGCATTAATTTTATTGACACAGCAGAGTGTTATGGAGACCATCTGTCAGAATCACTAATTGGAAAAGCTATTCAACAAGAACGGGAGAAATGGATTGTTGCAACAAAGTTTGGCCACCAATTCCACAATAACTTTGAACGCACAGATCATTGGTCAGCAAAAGAAGTAGTAAAGCAGTTGGACGATTCCTTAAAAGCGCTTCGGACAGATTATGTAGATCTTTATCAATTTCACTCCGGCAGCAATGAAGCATTTGACAACGATGATTTATGGACAGCATTGGATAAACAAGTGCAGTCTGGAAAAGTTCGCCACCTTGGTATCTCAATCAGCAGTAAAGGAAATGTTGTTCACCAGGTAAAGAAAGCAACGGACGTAAAAGCCAGTGTTGTTCAAGTTGTATACAACCGTTTGGAACGGGAGCCGGAACAAGAAGTGCTGCCTTTATGTGAAAAACAAAACCTGGGGGTTCTGGCGCGCGTTCCTTTAGCAAGCGGATTTTTAAGTGGAAAATACAAACCGGACGCCCGTTTTCAAGAAGATGATGTGCGGAACAAACAAGATCAGCAAAAACGCCGGGAAATGCTTGAACTAGTTGAAAAAATTGCCCGCGAAGAAGTGCCGGAAAATATAAACATGGCACAATGGGCGTTAGCGTGGTGCCTTCAGCATCCAGCAGTAACCAGTGTTATACCGGGATGTAAAAGTGTGGAGCAGGTAGAAGCGAATGCTAAAGCTGCAGATTTGCAAATGGTTAAGGAAGACCACCCGCAGGCTATTCAACTTAACTGGTGAGGTAACAGCCGCAGTTAATAAAACAGCGAAAGAAGAAGCAGATTTTTCAGCTTCTTTTTTTGCGTGGGTTTTA
>JAPSKG010000197.1 GCA_031177795.1 Domibacillus sp. | reverse complement strand
CTCATTCTTCACAATAATGGCTAAAACAAAAAACCCTTTTTGTCAAACTGTTTTATGTGCAAAATTCAAATTAAAATTTAAATAAGATAGAAATAAAAAACTTAACAACCACTGATTGTCAGTTTTTACATAACTGGATGGCAGAAATAACTTGAAAGTGGATGGGTGGCAACGCAAAAAAAGCATTATAATGAAAGAAAAGAAAAAGAAAACATTCCTTTTATGCGGGAGTCTTTCCTTGGCTCCAGGAAGAAAAAACTTCTTGCGTATTAATTTGAAGGATGTATTTAACAAAATTAGTTGTTTCAAACAACTAAATAATTTAAAATATTGTTTATTTTCTAACAAATATTTGGTACATTTATACATAAGTAGGTGATAATAATGATATTAGAAATAGATGGGGCAGACATAGACTTTCATCAATTGATTGAATATTCTTTGAATTCCATTTTTATTGTTAATCAGGACGGAGAAATACTTTATTGCAATAAAGCCAGTTTGGATTTGCTTGCATTGCCTTCCGACTATCCAGTCTTACATAATAATCTTTTTGCTTTTATTTCTCCGGAATTTCATCCTTTCTGCAAGAAACGATTGGAAAAAGTAATAATAAAAAAAGAAATAACGAAACTTGCTGAAAAAAAAATGGTGAAAAACAATGGAGAAGCGATTCATGTAGAGAGCATGTTTGTTCCTTTTTATTTAAAAGGAAAAGTGCTGGCTCAAGTAATTATTCAAGATGTAACGGCTCGCAAAACAACGGAAAGCCGTTTAAATGCCCAGGAAAAACTTGCATCGATCGGCCAGATAGCAGCGGGCATTGTGCATGAAGTGAAAAATCCGTTGACGGTAGTTAAAGGGTTTTTGCAATTGGTAAAAGAATCGGTAAAAGAACCTGCTAAAAAAACAGAATCGTATTCTTACATCGAAATAATCGAAAATGAATTGGAAAAAGCGTTAGGCACGATGCAAAATTTGCTTCAGGTATCTAAACCAGATTTACACGAAGAGCCATGTGTGCAAGTTAATTTATGCAAAGAATTAAATTCGCTGCTGTTTTTATTCCAAGAAAAACTTTACAATATTTCTGTCGAAACGAATTTAAGAAATGCTGAAAAAATGATAAGTGCACAGCGAAACTTACTTTTGAAAGCTTTTTTCAACTTGTTTAAAAATGCAATCGAAGCAATGGGGAACAAAGGAAAACTAAAGATTGAACATTATTATTTGAATGATATGGTTCATGTAATTGTGAGTGATACAGGAGTCGGCATACCGAAAGAAAAGCTTCCCATGCTGGGAACTCCTTTTTTTACATCTAAAAACGATGGGACAGGGCTCGGGTTAACTCAAGTTTACACGACAATACATAAGCATAATGGATCTGTTTCGGTTCAAAGCGAAATTGGAAAAGGAACCGCTTTTCATATTCAACTGCCTCTGCATTGAACAACCCTCACTTAGCAAAGCTGAAAGTGGGGGTTTTCTTGTTTGTTAGAAAGACAATAAAGCAAACAACAATTACATGAAAAAAGAAAGAAGGCGCCTGATAAAATAGGTGTCTTCTTTCTTTTTTTCGTTAATCCGTCTTTTAAAAAAATTTTTTATAAATTTTCTGAAAATACTTGCATACAAGTACACTAGGATGCTAATATTGCTTTAAGAAAAAAGAAGTCTACTGATTCAGAAGCTTTTTTCTTAGATTGGTGCTTTTTGAGAGCGCTTTATATTTTCCGGCAAAAAGCTAGAAGATGAAATGTAAATCAATTCTTTAAAAAGCGCTTATGAATGTAAGGGGTTACAGGTGAGAGAACACGACAATATCAGGGAGGGTTATGATGAAAAGTAAAAAGCTAGTTCATGTTTTAAGCGGGGTTTTTTTAACAACAAGTGTTTTTTTGGCGGGCTGCAGCGGAGATTCTGGCCAATCCAGCAAAGCCGCAGACCAAAAAGAAAGCAGCCACACAATAAAGCTGGCAACTGTTTTTGGAACAGATCATCCCTTAAATGTTGCGCTTGAAGAAAAATTTAAAACGATCGTTGAAGAAAAATCTGATGGCCAATTAAAAGTTCAAATTTACGATAATAACAAACTGGGTGGAGAAAAAGAAATTTACGACGGTGTAAGAAATGGAACAATCGAAATGGCTGTGGTTTCAACTATTATGTCCAATGAAATAGAAAAAATGGCGATCGGCGATTGGCCGTTTTTATTCGAAGACGTAGATCACGCTAAAAAAGTTTTCACGGGCCCGATTGGTGAAGAAATTGCCGCGGATTTTGAAGAAAAAGCAAATGTGCAAGTTTTGGCATGGCACGCCAACGGGTTCCGGTCTTTTAGCAGCAACAAGCCATTAAAAAGCATGAAAGATTTTGACGGGATGCGCTTAAGGATGCCAAACAACCCGAATTACATTCAACTCGGTGAATTGCTTGGGGCAAGCGTAAACCCTATGCCGCTTCCGGAAGTTTTTACAGCGCTGGAACAAAAGGTGGTAGATGGACAAGACAATCCGATTGCAGCGGTTAGAGCCAATGCTTTTTATGAAGTTCAATCAAATATTTTAGAGTCTAAACATATCTTTAGTCCTCTGGAGCAAATTGTGAGTGAAAAATTATGGAGCAGCTTAACGCCGGAACAGCAAAAAATCATGGAAGAAGCAGCGGTTGAAGCGTCGGAATACCAGTGGAAACTTTACAGTGACAGCCTTGAAAGCGACAAAAAGTTTCTTGAAGAAGAAGGCATGACGTTCACTGTTCCAAGTGAGGAATTCCGCAATGACATGGAACAAGCCGTAAAGCCAATGTACGATGATATTTACAGCAAGTATCCATGGGCCGAAGAAATGGTTGAAAACATCAAAAAAGAAGCGGAGTAATTTGGTTCTCGGAGTTTAAACAAAACTCCGAGATCTTATCCGGAGGTGGAGAAATTGACCAAATTAGCTGGAATATTAAACAGCTCTATTAAAATGATATTAGCTTTTTTATTGGCTGCTATGGCGATTCTTGTTTTTGGAAACGTTATTTTGCGCTATGTATTTAATTCGGGAATTACCTGGTCCGAGGAAATGTCCCGCTTTTTCTTTATATGGTTAATTTTTATAGGAGCCATCAGCGCTTTGAAAGACCGCGAGCATTTAGGTGTTGATATGTTCGTTAAAAAGCTGTCGCCAAAATTCCAAAAAATAGCTTATGGTATCAGCGGGATTCTGGTTGTTTGCATTCTTTTTTTAGTTCTTGATGGCAGCTGGAAAATGACGCTGCTGAATTTAGAAAGCAAAGCTTCTGCTACAGGCATGTCACTTGGCTATATATACGGAATTGGAATCGTGATGAGTGTTTGCATGATAGGCATTACTTTGTTTCATTTGTACCGGGCGTTATTTGAAAAAAATGCGATCGACGAACTAATAAAATCAAAAGAATCGGAAGAAGAATTAATGAATTCCCTTCCACACCAAATAGCGGAAGGGGATGGAAGACGATGACCATGACCGTTTTTGTAGGATCCCTGATAGGGGTTATGGCTCTCGGGATGCCGATTGCATTTGCCCTTTTATTTAGCGGCGTAGCGCTGATGCTTTATTTAGATATTTTTGATACACAGATCCTGGCGCAAAATCTTATCAGCGGAGCCGACAGTTTCCCCATGATGGCGATCCCGTTTTTTATTCTTGCTGGAGAGCTGATGAACGCTGGAGGCATTTCAAATCGAATTATTTCCTTTGCCATGGCGCTTGTCGGGCATATTCGCGGCGGATTGGGTTATGTCACGATTATGGCCAGCGTGCTGTTTGCAGGCTTGTCGGGTTCAGCTGTTGCAGATACGGCGGCACTTGGCGCAATCTTGATCCCCATGATGGTGAAAGCAGGATATGACCGGAATCGTTCAACCGGCTTAATCGCTGCCGGCGGAATTATTGCTCCCGTTATCCCGCCAAGCATTCCAATGATTATTTTTGGCGTAACAAGCGGCGTTTCGATTACCAAGCTTTTTATGGCAGGCATCGTTCCCGGACTTTTAATTGCTCTTGGCTTGGTCCTGGCCTGGACGTGGGTTGTTCGAAAAGATAAAGTGGAAGTTTTCCCGCGGAAAACGGTAAAAGAAATGCTTGTTGCGACGAAAAATGCTTCTTGGGCTCTTTTGCTGCCGGCTATTATTATTATCGGCCTTCGCGGCGGCGTGTTTACTCCTACGGAAGCAGCGGTTGTGGCTGCGTTTTACGCTTTATTTGTAGGAGCAGTCATTTACCGGGAATTAAAATGGCAGCAATTATATGACGTTTTAGCGTCTTCGGCCAAAATGACGAGCATCGTTATGTTCCTGGCTGCGGCAGCGATGGTTTCGGCATGGCTGATTACAGCGGCCAATATCCCTGCGCTGCTTACAGACTTTCTTGCTCCTTTCATGGAAAACAAATT
>JAPSKG010000196.1 GCA_031177795.1 Domibacillus sp. | reverse complement strand
GTTGTCGCTTTTTTGCTGGCTTTTTTGCTTTATATGACAGTGAATTTTGGAGATTTTGAAGCGGTACAGCAAGCGGGTGATTCGGGTCTTGCTACAACAGAGGTATTGACGAATGTGCCTGTAAAGACCTATTATGATACAGAAAATTTATATGTGTCCGGTGTGCCAGACCAGGTCCGCGTGGAACTTTCCGGGCCCAAAAGCATTATTGAATCAACCAAGCGCTTGCGTGATTTTGAGCTAACGCTTGATTTAACGGATTATGAACTTGGTGAACACAGGGTAGCTATTAGGCATAACAATTTTTCTGAAAAGCTCGACGTTACTATTTTACCTTCTGCGGTTGATGTAACGATTGAAGAAAAAGTAACCGCTACAAGGGCGGTAACTCCTGAATTTAACAGTGCTGCTCTAGCAGAAGGATATCAGGTTGAAAGTGTAACCGTAGCACCGGAAGAAGTGAAGCTGACCGGTTCGGAATCTGATATTGAAAAAATTGCTTTTGTCAGAACAGCGCTGATCGGCGGAGAAGAAATAAACGAAGAAACTACAGCCACAGCAGCCGTGCAAGTGTTGGACAAAGATTTAAACAAGCTTGATATAAAAGTAGAACCGGCTACAGTACAAGTTTCAATTTCAGTGAAAAATCCGAGTAAGAAAGTGCCTTTAAATGCAGTGCTGAAAGGCACACCAAATTCTGGTGTCAGAATTTCTTCGCTTGAACCGGACGTAGATGAAATTACGATTTATGGAAAAGAATCGTCATTAGAAAGTCTTGAAGAATTTTCTTTGCCGGTTGACGTAAGCGGAATTGCAAAAGACACGACAATAACGGTGCCTGTAGATCTTGGAAAACAGTTTAACTTCTCATCACCGCAGGAAGTGAAAGTGAAAGTAACCGTTGAAAAATCAAAGGAAAAACCGGAATAAAGCTGTTTTTTAAAAGGAGAGAAATAAAAGATGGGTAAGTATTTTGGTACAGATGGTGTTAGGGGCGTAGCAAACACAGAGCTAACTCCGGAGCTTGCATTTAAGCTAGGGCGTTTTGGCGGATATGTGTTAACAAAAAATGCAGAACGCCCAAAAGTGCTGATCGGGCGTGACACACGTATTTCCGGGCCTATGCTTGAAGGAGCGCTTGTAGCGGGACTTCTTTCTACGGGTGCTGAAGTTATGCGTCTCGGCGTTATTTCCACACCGGGTGTTGCATACTTAACAAAAGCAATGGATGCTCAAGCGGGTGTTATGATTTCTGCTTCTCATAATCCTGTACAAGATAATGGAATTAAATTTTTTGGTTCAGATGGGTTTAAGCTTTCCGATGAGCAGGAAGCGGAAATTGAAGAGCTTCTCGACAAAGAGGAAGACACACTCCCGCGTCCTTCAGGCGCCAATCTTGGTTCTGTAAGTGACTATTTCGAAGGCGGCCAAAAATATATTCAATATCTAAAACAATCTGTTGATGAAGATTTTGAAGGCATTCATGTAGCACTTGATTGTGCCCATGGCGCAACATCTTCTTTGGCTGCGCATTTGTTTGCCGACCTTGAAGCGGATATTTCCACAATGGGCGCTTCACCAAATGGCTTAAATATTAACGATGGAGTAGGCTCAACGCATCCAGAAAAGCTTTCTCAATTTGTAAAAGAGAAAAAAGCGGATATAGGTCTTGCATTCGATGGAGATGGTGACCGCTTAATTGCTGTTGATGAAAAAGGTCAGATTGTGGATGGGGATCAAATTATGTTTATTTGTGCCCGCTATTTAAAAGAACAGGGCCGCTTAAACAACGATACTATTGTTTCGACTGTAATGAGTAACCTGGGTTTTTATAAAAGTATTGAAGAACACGGGATTCAAAGCGAACAAACTGCCGTAGGTGACCGTTATGTTGTTGAAGCAATGAAAAAGTACAATTATAATTTGGGCGGCGAGCAGTCCGGCCACATTATTTTCCTTGATTTTAACACAACGGGAGACGGTCTTTTGAGCGGCCTTCAGCTGGTGAATATTATGAAAGCAACGAAAAAGCCGTTATCTGAACTTGCTTCAGAAATGAAAAAGTTTCCGCAAACACTGGTGAATGTACGTGTTACAGACAAGCATCATGTAGCCGAAAATGAAAAAGTAAAAGCGGAAATCGAAAAAGTGGAAGCTGAGATGGCAGGAAATGGACGTGTGCTTGTCCGCCCTTCCGGCACAGAGCCTCTTGTGCGTGTAATGGTGGAAGCGGCGACCGAAGAACAATGCCGCTCGTTTACAGACCGAATTGCCCGTGTTGTCGAAGAAGAAATGGGTCTTTAAAAATAAACAAAATAAAAAAGAGATTGGCCGCCGCCAGTCTCTTTTTTTGCGTCCTGTTTTTTTAAAAGGGAAAACAATTGAAATAAATGGTGAAGTGAATAATAATAAATAGAAAACGCTTAACTAAAAGCTGGAAGGCAGGCAGTATAATGCAGCAATATGCAATAAAAGAGCAGACTGTAACAATTCAGCGGAAAGACCACTTAAATTTTCAAGCAGCCGTTTTTTGTTTTTGGCTAGCCATTTATATTTACGCTCCAGTATTTGGTGTTTACTTGCAGGAAATAGGATTTTCATTTTCTTCGATTGGCATTGTCCTGGGTGCCTACGGAATTACACAAATTTTACTCCGTTTTCCACTCGGGATTTTATCGGATTTTCTTCAAAGTGTTCGCAAGCAGCTTTTTGTCGGCGGCTTTTTAATGACACTGCTCAGCAGTTTACTGCTGGTGTATTTCGAATCATTTACGATTGTGCTTATAGCAAGGCTGCTTGCTGGTGTAACAGCATCGATGTGGGTGATGGCAACCGTTTTGTATTCACAATACTTTAGTGAAGACAGAGCTTCAAACGCCATGGGAATTATGCAGTTTGTAACGGTGGCCACGCAGTTTTTCAGCATGGCTGTAAGCGGCTGGCTCGTTCACATGTTTGGATGGGAATTTCCATTCTGGATGGGAGCAGGGGCATCCATTTTAGGCATCTTTTTTGCTTGTAATATAAAAGAAATTGAAGCAGCTTCTTTTAGCAAACCAAAAAACATTTGGAATCATGTAACAGAAACGGTGAAAATCCCGCATTTAAAAATGTTAACATTTTTATCTCTTATGGCTCACGCTGTTTTGTTTATTACTATTTTTGGGTTTAGTCCTCTTTATGCAGCGTCTCTTGGAATTAAAGAACAATCTTTTATTTGGCTGACCTGTGCTTTTTTTGTCCCGCATGCTTTAGCTTCCCTCAGCCTTGTTTTTTACCAGCTGAATAAGCGCTACAATAAAGTGGTGCTTGCAGCCTGTTTTATTATATCAGCTGTTTTTCTTATAGGTGTTCCCTTTTCTTCTTCACTTGCATCTCTTAGTATTATGCACGTATTTATTGGTCTTGCACTTGGTTTTATTTTCCCTGTTTTGTTAAGTGAAGTGGTTTTGGCCAGTCCCGCTTCCTATAAAATGTCGGCAATGGGATTTTTTCAATCTTTTTATGCGCTAGGTATTTTTCTTGGACCAGTGGCAGCAGGAATTATTGCAGAAACACAAAATCTTGGTTTTGTTTTTACTGTTACTGGCGGATGCTGTATACTGGCTGCTGTTCTTGTTGTATTTTTCCTGGGCCAGCGAAAATAAAATTTTGATTGACGAAACAATGGGAAAACGGTATGATAATCGTGTTTTTATCTTTCATTGGAAAGGAGCGAAACTGGTTTCGTTTTTCTTAAAGCGCCTGAACTGAGCGGGACGACCATACGTTCAGTTGACGAGGAGGAGGTTTATCGATGATTCGGCGGATACCTCCCGGTTGCAGGTACACAACTGTTATGTTCATTCTTAAAACAGCAGGGCAACCTGTTGGACAAAAGGAATGGGCTTGTGCCAAACAAAAAACTATAAATTTTAAAGGAGCACGGCAAATGTAAGCTGAGCCAGTGCTTGTTTGCCGACTCCTTTAATCGGGAGGAAACCATTTATGTGCGGAATAGTTGGATATATCGGCAGCGAAGATACAAAGGAAATTTTATTGAAAGGGCTGGAAAAGCTCGAATACCGTGGCTATGATTCAGCTGGTATTGCTGTGCGCAACGAAGAGGGTGTGCACATTTTCAAAGAAAAAGGGCGTATCGCTGATTTGCGCGCGGTTGTAGACGAAAATATACAATCCCACGTAGGAATCGGTCACACTCGCTGGGCGACACACGGTGTACCAAGCCGTTACAACGCGCATCCACATCAAAATGAAAACAGCCGTTATACAATTGTTCATAATGGAGTTATCGAAAATGACGAGCAGCTAAAGCGCGATTACCTTCTTGATGTAGCTCTTCAAAGCGATACAGATACAGAAGTGATTGTGCAGCTGATCGGCTTGTTTGCAAAAAAAGGACTTTCAACAGAAGAAGCGTTCCGTAAAAC
>JAPSKG010000006.1 GCA_031177795.1 Domibacillus sp. | reverse complement strand
TTTTTCAAGAGTTTTTGTTACTTATTGTAAAATTGCCTTTTTCGGTTTGAATCAATATAATGAGGAAAGATTGAAAAATCTTCGTCCGTAACCCCGCCAATTGCGGGACTGAAAAGGTGCTGAAGCAGTTTGGATGACTTGGCCACGCGAGTAGTCAGCACCGCGAATGAATGGTCCTTATAAAACACAAGGAGTGAACAAATATGGCATTAACCGCAGGAATCGTTGGACTTCCGAACGTTGGAAAGTCCACGTTGTTTAACGCAATCACAAAAGCAGGAGCAGAATCAGCAAACTATCCTTTCTGTACGATTGACCCAAATGTCGGCATTGTTGAAGTGCCAGATGAACGTCTTACAAAGTTAACAGAGATGATTACACCGAAAAAAACGATACCAACAGCATTTGAATTCACCGATATTGCGGGAATTGTAAAAGGTGCCAGCAAAGGAGAAGGGCTTGGAAACAAGTTTTTATCCCATATTCGCGAAGTTGATGCAATTTGTCAGGTTGTCCGCTGCTTTGATGATGAAAACATCACCCATGTTTCAGGCAAGGTGGATCCAATTGATGATATTGAAGTCATTAATCTTGAGTTGATTTTGGCAGATCTTGAATCTGTTGATAAGCGTTTGGCGCGTGTAGCAAAACTGGCCAAACAAAAAGACAAAGAAGCTGTTGCTGAGCATGATGTGCTTGTGCTTGTGAAAGAAGCGCTTGAAGCGGACAAGCCGGCTCGTTCAGTAGAGTTTACAGAAGAACAGCAAAAAATTGTAAAACAACTGCATTTGCTGACAGCAAAACCAATGCTGTACGTTGCCAATGTGGCAGAAGACGAAATTGCGGATCCTTCAGGCAATGAACATGTGCAAAAAGTACGTGAATACGCGGCAGGTGAAGGCTCAGAAGTAATTGTTATCAGCGCAAAAGTAGAAGAAGAAATTGCAGAGCTGGATGATGACGAAAAAGCAATGTTCCTGGAAGAGCTCGGGATAGAACAGTCTGGCCTTGATCAATTGATTACAGCTGCTTATTCTCTATTAGGTCTTGCTACTTACTTTACAGCAGGCGTGCAGGAAGTGCGTGCATGGACGTTCCGCCAGGGCATGAAAGCACCACAATGTGCAGGAATCATTCACAGTGATTTTGAGCGCGGTTTTATTCGTGCCGAAACAGTTTCTTATGATGATCTTGTTTCTTATGGCTCTATGACAGCAGCAAAAGAAGCTGGAAAAGTCCGCCTTGAAGGAAAAGAATATGTGATGAAAGACGGCGACGTTGTTCACTTTAGATTTAACGTTTAAAACAGGAAAGCATTTTTAATGCTGACTGGTTAAAAGAAAAAGTGCTGCATGCAAGCCAATCTGTTTTATAAAAACTCCACCGGAACAGCAGTTTCTGGTGGAGTTTTCTGTGAAAAGAGGTGTTATGGGTGGAAAACATTCATTACTCGGCCCTGCTTGCCTCGTTTTTATTTATGGCCATTCCCTTTTGGCTGTCTTATAAGCAGAAGCTGGGTGTTTCAAAAGAAATGCTTGTTGCAGCCAGCCGCGCGTTTGTACAGCTTATGCTTATTGGCTATATTATTACGTTTGTTTTTTCAATTCAGCAGCCAGCCATTTTTTCATTGCTTACACTAGTAATGATTTTTATTGCAGCACGTGCCTGTGCAAAAAGAGGAAAAGAGTTTTCCCATTCTTTTTGGATTGCTGCTTTCGCTATTGCAGCAGCTGAAATTGTTTCTATTTCAATCTGGGTGTTGTTTCATATTATTGAATTTAAAGCGCAATATATTTTGCCAATGAGCGGCATGGTAATCGGCAGTTCAATGACAGCAGCCAGCCTTGCGTTTGATCGTTTAAAGCAGGAATTTGATTTAACAAAAGAGCTGATTATGGGAAAGCTGGCGCTTGGTGCAACAAACAGGCAGGCATCGCAGGAGTTAATTGAAGCAACTGTAAAAGCTACGCTTATCCCAAACATTGAAACAATGAAAACGATGGGTCTTGTTCAACTGCCGGGCATGATGACAGGAGCCATTATTGCAGGAGCTGATCCTGTTATCGCAGTGAAATACCAGCTTGTTATTGTTTTTACGATATTTGGGAATGCAGCTATTACGGCCATAATGGTTTGCTTTTTTACGTACCCGGCTTTTTTCAAGCAAAAAATGTTTTAAACTTGCGTATTTCAAACATACGTTCTATAATATAGATACCTCCACTAAAACTGTCATGAGTAACTTTTCATTTAATGAGTTTACGAATAATGTTGCGCTGTTGAGAATTTAATGGTATAATTTCAACTTGTGAGTAATGAAAACTTACTCCTTGCCCTTTTGAATAAAAGGGCCGCATAGTCCACGAGGAGGTGAACAAAGATGAGAAAGTACGAATTCATGTACATTATCCGCCCGAACATTGAAGATGAGGCGAAAAAAGCGCTAGTTGAGCGTTTTGACAACATCCTTACTTCAAACGGTGCAGAAATCATCGAGTCAAAAGAATGGGGTAAACGCCGTTTAGCGTACGAAATCAACGATTTCCGTGAAGGCTTCTACCAACTTATTCAAGCTAAAGCTGAAGATGCAGCTGCAGTTAATGAATTTGACCGTCTTGCGAAAATCAGCGATGACATTATCCGTCATATCGTTGTTAAAGAAGAAGAAAAGTAATTTTAATGGTATAAATACACATCTTTTTCAACATGTTTCTCAATAAAGCATGTTAAAAGAAAAGGAGTTGATTCTGATGATAAACCGGGTGGTTTTAGTCGGACGTTTAACGAAAGATCCTGAACTTCGCTATACGCCAGCAGGTGCCGCTGTTGCTACGTTTACGCTTGCGGTAAACCGCGCATATACGAACCAGCAGGGAGAACGGGAAGCGGATTTTATTAATTGTGTGATTTGGCGTCGTCCAGCAGAAAACGTGGCAAACTTTTTGAAAAAAGGAAGTCTTGCCGGTGTTGAAGGGCGCATTCAAACACGTCATTATGAAGGCCAGGATGGAAAGCGCGTTTATGTGACAGAAGTTCAGGCTGATAGTGTCCAATTTCTTGAACCACGCTCAGGCGGAGGAGGAGGCAGCTCTTATGGAGATGCTCCCCAACAACAGGGTGGCGGTTACGGCGGCGGACAGCAGCGAAATAATAACCAGGACTTTCCGTTCGGACAACAGCAGAATCAACAGCGCGGCAGCAATAATGCCGGTTATTCTAATATGAACGATGATCCATTTGCAGATAACGGTCAGCCGATTGATATCTCAGACGACGATCTCCCGTTTTAATCAAAAAAAGAGGAGGGGAAACTCATGGCAGGACGCAGAGGTGGACGTAAACGCCGGAAAGTATGTTACTTTACAGCTAACGGTATTACTCATATCGATTATAAAGATGTTGATTTGCTTAAAAAATTCGTATCTGAACGTGGAAAAATTCTTCCACGCCGCGTTACAGGAACAAGCGCTAAATACCAACGCCGTTTGACAATTGCAATCAAACGTGCGCGTCAA
This sequence comes from Domibacillus sp., assembly GCA_031177795.1. Lineage (GTDB taxonomy): Bacteria > Bacillota > Bacilli > Bacillales > Domibacillaceae > Domibacillus. Next base: position 18,263 of record JAPSKG010000006.1, on the reverse strand, counting down.
GTAGCACTTCTTCCATTCGTTGGAGAAGAAAGATAAGAATCGAAAAAAGCGCAATGCTGTTTAAACAGCATTGTGCTTTTTTTTATGAACAAACCAAAAAATGGTTTCGCTTCAAATAACGAAACCATTGATTTAGCAAACAGGTATATAAACCTGCATTCCTACGAACAAAGGATCGGCTTTTGTTCTTTTAAAGTTGAATGGGTGAACAAAGGCATGTAGAATAAGAAAAGAGATGCCGGAAAGTGCGGCAAACGAACGGAGTGTTAAAGTGGGAAAGACAAAAGTCATCACTGAAGGAGCTATGATGCTTGCGCTGTTTACAGTGCTGCTGCTTTTATCAGTTTATGTGCCAATTGTCTCGATTATTGGTGGTTTATTTTTATTGCTTCCTTTTTTCATTTACAGCTCAAAATACCCGGTGGGCCCTTCCTTAATGCTGCTGTTTAGCGCCGGAATTGTTTCACTTATTGCAGGGGGCCTTCCAGTTGTTCCAGTGGCCATTATGTATGGGACAACCGGCGTGGTGATGGGTTCATTTGTGCGCAAACAGCTGGATGGCTGGATTGTGTATATGGCAGGGAGTTTAACGTTTCTTATTAACATTATTGCACAGTATGTTGGTACAGTGGCATTGTTTGACTTTTCCTTTATTGAACAGTTCGGAGCAATGTTTAAGCAGTCCATTGAGGATACAAGTGCTGTTCTCGGAAGCGAACCTGTTTACACAGAAAAACAAATCGATAACATGATTCAATACGTAGCGACTTTGCTTCCAGCTATATTGGTGATTGTTTCATTTTTAAGTGTTTTGCTGTTAATGGCGGTAAATTATCCGATTGCAAAACGTTTAGGTGTAAAAATAAAAAAGCTTCAGCCTTTTTACACAGTCCGTTTTCCCCGCGCGATTTTATGGTACTATCTTTTTTTTATGGCCGGGGCGTTAATTGTTCAGCCGGAGAGCGGCACTGCCTGGTATGAAATTTACACAAATGTTATGTTTATTTTACAAGCGTGCTTGTATGTTCAAGGACTTTCGTTTATCTTTTTCTTTGCCCACATTAAAAAGTGGCCAAAAGCAATTTCTATTATGATAGCAGTTTTGTCATTTTTGATGATTCCGCTCCTTTATCTTATTCGATTATTAGGTATAATTGATTTAGGGTTTGATTTAAGACAGCGAATGTGGAAAAAGCCATAACATTCTTTTCAAAATTAAGTCCATTTTGCTTTAGATGGGTTTTAGAATGAGGAGCTGAAGCTATGCTTTCGTACTATAATAGGCGAATGGTGCAATTGCTGTTGTTTGTAATTGCAATCGTGCTCGCCGCTGCGTCGATTTGGCTATTAACATACAATCGACTTGTCGGAACAGGGATGCTCTTTCTGACAGTTTTTCTGCTCCTCTGTTTGTATTTCGCAGAAAAAAGACTTCATAAAGATGTGCAAGACTATGTCTCGACTTTGTCTCACCGACTTCAAAAAGTGGGAGAAGAAACGCTTCAAGAACTTCCAATTGGAATTTTGCTTTATAACAAAGAATACGAAGTGGAATGGGCAAACTCATTTTTAACGTCTTATTTTAAAGAAAAAACGCTTGTCGGCGCGTCCTTGTATGAAATGGCTGAACAAATACCGCCTGTTATTAAAAGTGAAAAAAACTCGCTAGTTGCTTTTGAAAACAGTGTATTTCAAGTTATTGTCAAGCCTGAAGAAAGACTGCTATACTTTTTTGATGTAACAAAGCAGGAAAAAACTTTCCGGCAATTTGAAGAAGAAAAAACGGTATTGAGCATTATTTTTCTTGATAATTATGATGATTTAACGCAAGGAATGGACGACCAGACGCGAAGCAGTTTAAATAGTTTTATGACTTCTATGCTGAATAATTGGGCGAAAGAAAACGGCATGTTTTTAAAGCGTATCTCGGCTGAGCGCTTTTTTGCCGTTTTGAACGAACGAATTTTAAAAAAGCTTGAAGAAACAAAGTTTTCAATTTTAGATGAAGTACGCGAAGAAACAGCCAAACATCATGCTCCTCTTACATTGAGCATTGGGATCGGGCAGGGTGTAATGCCGCTGCCTGAACTTGGCGATATTGCTCAGTCCAGTCTTGATCTTGCACTTGGGCGCGGCGGGGATCAAGTGGCTATTAAGCAGGGAGACGGAAAAGTTAAGTTTTATGGAGGCAAAACAAACCCGACAGAAAAGCGTACCCGCGTACGTGCGCGCGTTATTTCCCATGCTCTCCGGGACATTGTGGTGGACAGTGATAAAGTAATTGTTATGGGTCACAAATACCCTGATATGGATGCTGTCGGCGCTTCAATGGGTATTCGCCATGTTGCTGAACTAAATGGGCGGGAAGGCTATATCGTTATCGACTTTTCACAAATTGACACAGCGGTAAAACGGCTTTTACAAGAAGTAAAAGAACATAATCCCAATCTTTATTCACGAATTATTACACCTGAAGAAGCGCTTGAAATTGCGACAAACAAAACGCTTCTTGTAGTGGTAGATACACACAAACCTTCGCTTGTAATTGAAGAAAGGCTTTTGTCAAGAGCTGAGCGGGTTGTTGTGATTGACCATCACCGGCGTGGAGAAGAGTTTATTAAAAATCCTCTTCTTGTTTATATGGAGCCTTATGCATCCTCAACAGCTGAGCTTGTGACCGAACTGCTGGAATATCAGCCGAAAGCCAAAAAAATCTCTATGCTTGAATCAACAGCTTTGCTTGCAGGAATTATTGTTGACACAAAAAGTTTTTCACTGCGAACTGGAGCGAGGACGTTTGATGCTGCTGCTTATTTGCGGACACACGGAGCAGATACCATTCTCGTTCAAAAGTTTTTAAAAGAAGATATTGGCACTTATATTCAGCGAGGCCAGCTTATCGAAACGGTTTATTTTTATAAAGATGGAATTGCCATCGCAAAAGGCGATGATGAGTATATTTATGATCCTGTGCTTATTGCGCAGGCAGCTGATACTATTTTAACGATGAATGGCGTTCAAGCCTCTTTTGTGATCGCCCGGCGGTCAGAAGATGCTGTAGGCGTAAGTGCGCGTTCTCTTGGTGAAGTAAACGTACAGATTATTATGGAAGAAATGAATGGCGGAGGCCATTTAACAAACGCAGCAACCCAGGTTCGCGGCACTTCAGTGGAAAGTGTGGAAATGGATTTGTGCCGTATTATAGATGAATTAACTGAAGGGGGAACAGAAGAATGAAAGTCATCTTTTTAAAAGACGTAAAAGGCAAAGGAAAAAAAGGCGAAGTGAAAAATGTAGCAGACGGGTATGCACATAACTTTTTAATAAAAAATGGTTATGCAGTTGAAGCCACATCTGGCAATCAGCATACGCTTGAAGCTCAAAAGAAAAAACAAGCGGCTCTTGCAGCAGAAGAACTTGAAGAAGCCAAAAAGCTAAAAGAAACAGTGGAAGCTTTAACGGTTGAGCTTCAAGCAAAAACAGGACAGGGAGGCCGTCTTTTCGGTTCTGTTACGGCAAAGCAAGTAGCTGATGAACTAAAAAAAACGCATAACATTAAACTTGATAAACGGAAGATGGATCTTCCAGATGGCATTCGCGGCCTTGGCTACACAAACGTGCCGGTAAAGCTGCATAATGAAGTAACAGCTGTTTTAAAAGTACATGTAACAGAAGAAAAATAAACACGTATGAAAATGTGATCGGATTTTTCTGATCACATTTTTTGCGCAAGGAGGGTAACGATGAGCGATGTATTAACGGACCGTGTGCCGCCGCAAAATATTGAAGCAGAACAGGCTGTACTGGGGGCCATTTTTCTTGAGCCATCCGCGTTAACAGTCGCTTCTGAAATTTTAATACCGGAAGATTTTTACCGAAATGCCCACCAGCAAATTTATTCCACGATGCTTAAACTTGGGGATCATGGAAAAGCGGTTGATGTCGTGACCGTTACAGAAGATTTGGCATCAGCGAAATTAATTGAAGATGTTGGCGGGATTGCGTATTTAAGTGAGCTTGCTGCAGCTGTTCCAACAGCTGCTAATATCGAATATTATGCCCGCATTGTGGAAGAAAAATCACTTCTTCGCCGTTTAATCCGGACTGCCACAACAATTGCAAAAGATGGTTATGAACGAGAAGACGAAGTAGAAGGATTGCTGAGTGAAGCAGAAAAAAGCATTATGGAAGTGGCACAGCGGAAAAATGCCGGTGCATTCCACAACATTAAAGATGTACTTGTCCGCACCTATGACAACATTGAGCTTCTTCACAACCGCAAAGGAGACGTTACAGGTATTCCTACAGGGTTTGCAGAGCTCGACCGAATGACAGCTGGTTTTCAGCGGAATGATTTAATTATCGTTGCCGCGCGTCCTTCTGTTGGTAAAACGGCTTTTGCTCTTAATATTGCGCAAAACGTTGCGACAAACACAGACGAAACAGTAGCTATCTTTAGTTTGGAAATGGGAGCGGAACAGCTGGTTATGCGTATGCTTTGTGCAGAAGGAAACATTAATGCACAAAACTTGCGGACCGGAACATTGACAGATGAAGACTGGCGCAAATTAACGATGGCGATGGGCAGCCTTTCAAACTCAGGAATTTATATTGATGATACACCAGGTGTCCGGATCGGAGAAATTCGTTCAAAGTGCCGCCGCTTAAAGCAAGAACAGGGACTGGGAATGATTTTGATCGATTACTTGCAGCTTATTCAAGGAAATGGCCGTTCCGGCGAAAACCGCCAGCAGGAAGTATCGGAAATTTCGCGTTCTTTAAAATCACTTGCCCGGGAACTGGAAGTGCCTGTTATTGCTCTTTCCCAGCTTTCACGTGGTGTAGAGCAGCGGCAGGACAAGCGTCCAATGATGTCTGATATTCGAGAATCTGGTTCCATTGAGCAGGATGCTGATATCGTGGCTTTCTTGTACCGTGATGATTATTATGACAAAGAATCAGAAAACAAAAATATGATTGAAATCATTATTGCAAAGCAGCGGAATGGCCCGACTGGGACGGTAGAGCTTGCTTTTGTAAAAGAATACAATAAATTTGTAAACGTGGAGCGCCGAATGGATGAAATGGGAGCGCCGCCCGGAGCATAAAAAAGTCAGCGATTTGCTGGCTTTTTTAATTAAAAAGCGAATAAATGTTTTGGAATAACTTAAAATGTTCGTCTTTTCTGTTTGACGAACAGTGTTTTTTACTGTTAAAATGAATGTGTTTGACAAAACGTTTTTCATGAACCTTCGGAGGTGCAAAAAATGTCATCAGTAGTCGTAGTAGGAACGCAGTGGGGCGATGAAGGAAAAGGGAAAGTAACAGATTTTCTTTCTGAAAACGCAGAAGTCGTAGCCCGTTACCAGGGCGGTAACAATGCGGGTCATACAATTAAATTTAATGGTGTTACATACAAACTTCATTTAATTCCATCCGGTATTTTTTATTCGGATAAAATTTGTGTAATCGGAAACGGTATGGTTGTGGATCCGAAAGCGCTTGTAAAAGAATTAGAGTATTTGCATGGACACGGTGTATCAACGGACAATCTTCGGATTTCAAACCGGGCGCATGTTATTTTGCCTTATCATTTGAAAATTGATGAAGTGGAAGAAGAGCGCAAAGGCGCCAATAAAATTGGCACAACTAAAAAAGGCATTGGGCCTGCTTATATGGATAAAGCTGCGCGTATGGGAATTCGTATCGCAGATCTTTTGGACCGTGAAACATTTGAAGAAAAGCTAACACATAATATTGCGGAAAAAAACCGTCTTCTTGAACTGTTTTATGAAACAGAAGGCTTTAAAGTAGAAGATATTTTAGACGAGTATTATGAATACGGCCAGCAAATCAAAGGTCTTGTCTGCGATACATCGGTTGTGTTAAATGATGCACTTGATGAAGGACGCCGCGTTTTATTTGAAGGTGCCCAGGGCGTTATGCTTGATATCGACCAGGGAACATATCCATTTGTAACGTCTTCAAATCCGGTTGCCGGCGGGGTAACAATTGGTTCTGGTGTTGGTCCATCAAAAATCTCGCATGTTGTGGGTGTTTCAAAAGCATACACAACACGTGTTGGTGACGGTCCATTCCCAACAGAGTTAAACAATGAAATTGGTGATCGTATCCGTGAAGTAGGCCGTGAATATGGCACAACAACTGGACGGCCGCGCCGCGTTGGCTGGTTTGACAGTGTGGTTGTCCGCCATGCACGACGCGTCAGCGGTTTAACAGATCTTTCATTAAATTCAATTGATGTGTTAACGGGCATTGAAACACTGAAAATTTGTACGGCTTACCGTTACAAAGGTGAATTGATTACGGAATATCCGGCAAACCTTCGCACACTTGCAGAATGTGAACCTGTTTACGAAGAGCTTCCAGGCTGGACAGAAGACATCACAGGTGTTAAAAACCTGAATGAGCTTCCTGAAAATGCTCGCCATTATATTGAGCGTGTATCACAGCTGACAGGCATTCCTTTATCTGTGTTTTCTGTAGGCCCAGACCGCAATCAAACAAACATTGTTCGCAGCGTCTGGAGCTAATTTCTTTTTTAACGTTAAAACCGGCTTTGAAAAAGCCGGTTTTTTTATTGCTAAAAGACCAGCAATACAAAATTTAATTTAATGATTTTTTTAAAGGAGAAAAAGATTGTTCTGCTAAAAACAAACAAATTGCTGGAATTTGTCTTTATTTTCTTTGAATGTTTGGAAATTGACGTAAAATTGTCAAATTTTCAGGGTTTTATTCGTTTTTTTTCGACAATTTTTTTGAAAATGTATTGTCACCCCCATAGGCATGTGATACTATTAACGAAGTTGTTAGAAAACAAGATAAACATATTTGGTCCGGTAGTTCAGTTGGTTAGAATGCCTGCCTGTCACGCAGGAGGTCGCGGGTTCGAGTCCCGTCCGGACCGCCATTTTTACTTTTACTTTAACCTATCGTTATGTCTTGATGGCGGCCGTCTTCCACTATGAATTGTCCTTCAAAAGTAACGGCCGCTATGTTTTTTGAAAATTTTGAAAATACTTTAAATTACATACATAATTCCCAAGAACAAAATTAAAAATAAGTATTTAGTTTGATTGAATGCAGATGAATGTCGGCTCAGTAGCTCAGTTGGTAGAGCAAAGGACTGAAAATCCTTGTGTCGGCGGTTCGATTCCGTCCTGAGCCATTGAAAAAGCATCGCGGTGATTTCGCTCCCGTGGTGCTTTTTGTTATTTCTTCTTTTATTTTCCGTTAGTATAGTACTCGTGTTTCAGCCACATGATAAAGTTAAGAAAAGCGAAAGACATAAAAATATGATAAAATATAATATTTGAAGCCATCTTTATTTAGTGAACATAAAAGTGAGGGACATATAATATGCAAAAGAAAATATTGGTTGTTGATGATGAAAGGCCAATTGCAGATATTTTGCAGTTTAATTTGAAAAAAGAAGGATACGATGTTCAGTGTGCTTATGATGGCGACCAGGCAGTGGAAATGGTCGAAGAAATGCAGCCGGATCTTATCTTGCTTGATATCATGCTTCCAGGACGTGATGGAATGGAAGTGTGCCGTGAAGTTCGTAAAAAATATGAAATGCCCATTATTATGCTGACAGCCAAAGATTCTGAGATTGATAAAGTGCTGGGACTTGAATTAGGTGCAGATGATTATGTGACAAAGCCGTTTTCCACAAGGGAACTTATTGCCCGGGTAAAAGCTAATTTGCGGCGCCATCAAGCTTTGCCTGCTCAGGAAGAAGCAGAAGAAGAAACCAATGAAATCACAGTGGGGGCACTGACCATTCACCCTGATGCTTACATCGTGTCTAAGCGAGGGGAAACCATTGAACTAACGCATCGCGAATTTGAACTTCTTCATTATTTGGCGAAGCATATCGGGCAAGTAATGACACGTGAGCACTTGCTGCAAACCGTATGGGGCTATGATTACTATGGAGATGTCCGCACAGTAGATGTAACAGTCAGACGCCTTCGTGAAAAGATTGAAGACAATCCGAGCCACCCGTCATGGATCGTGACGCGCAGAGGAGTAGGCTATTATTTGCGCAACCCTGAACAGGAGTAACCGGAATGAAGCGGGTAGGATTTTTTCGTTCAATTCAAATGAAGTTTGTGTTGATTTACGTGCTGCTTATTTTATTTGCCATGCAAATTATCAGCGTGTATTTCGTTAACTCTCTTGAAGAAAAATTTACAACAAACTTTAAAACGTCTTTGCAGGAACGTGTGAATTTACTTGAATACAATTTGCGTGAAGAAATGCAAAAAGAGCGCAATGAAGAGTCAAATACGCTTGAGCAAGATATTCGCCGAATATTAGAGGATTTTTCTGCAGGTGATATTAAAGAAGTAAGAGTAATTGATTTAAGAAGCCGGATTATTGGTACTTCTGATATGAATAACCGCGGCATTGTTGGCCAGCGGATGACTGATATTACCGTGAAGAGGGCGCTTTCTGCCGGTGCAACTGAAAACGAAATGTACATTGATGAAAAATCCGGGCAGCGTGTGTGGGTTTTAACTTCGCCGATTTTATCCAACAGTGAAGTAATTGGAGCGGTTTATTTAATCGGAGATATTGAAACAGTATTTAGCCAGCTGGACGATATTAATGAAATTTTGTTTTCCGCAGCGATTTTAGCGCTTGTTGTAACAGCCATTCTTGGAATTACGTTAGCAAGAACGATTACAAGGCCGATTACTGATATGAGGCGTCAGGCGGTTGCGCTTGGCAAAGGAAACTTTTCACGCAAAGTAAAAGTTTACGGACAAGATGAAATCGGTGAACTTGCGGTAACCTTTAACAATTTAACAAAAAGGCTTCAAGAAGCACAGGCGACAACAGAAGGAGAGCGCCGAAAGCTATCGTCTGTCTTGTCGTTTATGACAGATGGTGTTATTGCCACAGATCGCCGCGGCCGCGTTATTTTAATTAATGAACCGGCTTCAAAAATGCTGAATGTTTCACGTGAAACAGTTATCTCACAGCCGATTGTTTCTTTACTAAACTTGGAAGAAGACTATTCATTTGATGATTTATTGAATGAACAAGATTCTGTTATTCTCGATTACAGTACACATGACAGGCCGTATATTTTAAGAGCAAACTTTTCAGTGATTCAAAAAGAAACAGGTTTTGTAAACGGCCTTATCACCGTTTTACATGACATCACTGAACAAGAAAAAATTGAAATGGAACGGCGTGAGTTTGTAACAAATGTGTCTCATGAATTGCGAACACCTCTTACAACGATGCGCAGTTATTTAGAAGCTCTTGCTGATGGGGCATGGCAGGATCCGGATATTGCGCCGAATTTTCTGGATGTTACACAAACGGAAACAGAGCGAATGATTCGTCTTGTTAATGATTTGCTGCAGCTATCCAAGTTTGATAGCAAAGAGTACAATTTAACAAAAAAAGATACGGATTTTATCGAGTTCTTCAATAAAATTATCGACCGTTTTGAAATGACCAAATCACAAGAAGTAACGTTTCGCCGCAAACTGCCCCGTTATCCGATTTATGTTACGATCGACCAGGATAAATTAACGCAGGTTATTGATAACATTATTTCGAATGCACTAAAATATTCACCGGAAGGCGGCCTTATTTCCTTTAAAGTAGAGGAACATGGAAATACAATTCAAGTAAGTATAAGTGACCAGGGAATGGGGATACCGAAAAAAAGCCTTGAACGCATTTTTGAACGCTTTTACAGGGTAGATAGAGCCCGGTCAAGAAAAATGGGCGGTACCGGACTCGGGCTTGCTATTGCAAAAGAACTCATTACCGCGCACGGCGGCCATATTTGGGCAAGAAGTGTGGAAGGAAAGGGCACAACGATTTTCTTTACGCTGCCGGCGGATCTTTCCGAAGAGGATGATTGGGAATGAACTATGAAAAAATAAAATCCGTTGCGCTCGTATTGCTTGTGCTGATAAGTCTTGCTTTCACCTGGGGGATTTGGAACTATCAGCCTTCTTACGAAACCATTAAAGATGGAACGGATGATATAGTCACAGAAGTGGAGATTGGAAAACAACTTAAAATTTCTGAGTTGCTCAAACCCTCAAAGATTGTTTCACATTTAGAGGAAAGTCATTTTGGGACAATTTCTGAAAAAGAGTTAACATGGGTCATGAAAGAAATGGCAACATGGTCTTTTTATGAACCCGAGAATATTTCAAGTTCCTTGAATGAATTGGAGTTTTCCGAGCTTTTAAAAGGCGAGTCACATGTTGAATTGTTTTTTTCTTCATCTATTCCATTCAAAACAATAAAAAACATTTTTCAATTTAATGAATCGAATGTTCCTAATGCTGTGTTTGATCGGATTGTTGTTACTCAAGCGGAAAAAGAAAAAAACAAAGCATTCGTTTATTTTATTTCTGTTGAAGAACGCCTTGTTTTTAAAAGCCAAATTGATGCAGTTTCCTTAAATGAATTTAAAAACCATTACTTAGAAAAAACAAAAAGGCTGGAACCTTATTTTACTTATCAAATTCCACGAGGAGCCCTGTTATATGTGCGGGAAAAACCTCCTGTTCTTTCTGTGCGAAATTATTTGCCGGAACAAATTGATTCAGAAACCTTTAAGCGGGCTTTATTCAATGACCCAAGTTACGTGAGGCGAGGATCTCGTGCTGAAAGTGAAGAGTATACCGATGGTTCGAGCTTTATGCGCATAAACAGCAAAACAGGTGTGATCAGATACGTGAATTCAGCTGAAAGCACGCAGCCTATGACACTTGACCAGTTAATTGAAAAAAGTATCAGCTTTGTTAACGATCATAATGGATGGGTGGACAACTACCGTTTATTTAAAGCAGAACCAGGCTCTTCAGATATTAGCTACCGTCTGTTTTTAGGCGATTTTCCGGTTTTTAATCAACAGGGAATGGCAGAAATATCACAAATCTGGGGACGTGACCGAATTTATCAATATGACCGTTCTTCTTTTGTTATTCAACTGGATAATCCTCTTCCGGAATCCGGAAAAACAGTTGAATTAAAAAGTGGTGAAGAAGCTTTAAAACAAGTGCTGAATCAAGAAAAGTTTAATCCTTTGTATTTAACGGACATGCGTATTGGCTATGAAATGACACTTGAACGGGAATCACCGAAAATCCTGGCTTTAAAGCCGTACTGGTATTATAAGTACAATGGGGTATGGAAAAAACTTTTGCCGGATGAAGGAGGACAAGCCGATGGACTGGAGTAAAACAAAAACCATTTTTATCGCTGTCTTCCTTGTGCTCGATGTTTTTTTAGCCGTTATGTTCTTTAATAAATACGGGGCTTCCCGCTTTGAAGTAATTAAAGAAACCACAATTGAAGAAAAGCTTCAATCTGACGGAGTGGAATACGGGAACATGCCGTCTGATTACGGAGAGCTTTCCATCATTACTGCAAAGCCGAAAATTTTTACTGAAAATGATTTGCTTTTTTTAACAAAACAAAATACAAGCATTCAAAATGAAGGAACAGAGCTTATTAGTGTTCTTGATAAACCGTACGAAACAAATGAAGCGTCGCGGGAAAAAATTAATTCATTTGTGAAAAACAACGTTTTGCAAGGCGGCCAATATGCTTATTGGAAACGAAACAGAGAAGAGCAGACGGTAATCTTTTATCAACAGATTGAACAAAAAAAGTTGTTTGAAAATAAAAATGGTTTGCTGGTTCTTCAGCTTAATGAAGAAGGCGACATTATAGGCTACTCGCAAACAATGTTATCAAGCGTTGAAGAAAACGGAAACGAAGAAGCTATTTTACCGGCATTTCAAGCATTGGATGCTCTTTATAAAAATGGCTTTATTCAGCCGGAAAGTGAAATTAAAAATGCGGAACTCGGTTACTATACATTTGTGCAATTAACCGAATCGCAAGTATTGCAAGTGTTATCTCCAACATGGTATTTTCAACTGGAAAAAGGAAACAAAATAGAAGAAATGTACGTAAATGCATTTGATGGGTCAATTTATCAAACCCAAAAAGAGTCGTAATGTAACTGGAGTGAAAAGCATGACAATGCAGTTTAGTGTACTGGCAAGCGGAAGTACGGGCAATGCGGTTTTTGTGGAATCAGATGGGCGTTCTTTTCTTGTAGATGCGGGGCTTTCTGGCAAGAAAATGGAGGAGTTGTTTTTGTCAGTAGGCAAAAACATTTCCGACCTATCTGGAATTTTTGTAACACATGAGCACAGCGACCACATTAAAGGCCTTGGAGTACTTGCAAGAAAATATAAGCTGCCTATTTACGCAAATGAAAAAACGTGGCGAGCGATGGACCGGCTGACGGGGACAATTGATAACAGCCAGAAATTTATTTTTGAAACAGAAACAGTGAAAACATTTGGTTCCGTGGATATTCAGTCTTTTGGCGTTTCGCATGATGCGGCAGAGCCAATGTTTTATATTTTTCACAATGGCGGCAAAAAGCTAGTGTTGATTACAGATACAGGTTATGTAAGCGACCGGATGAAAGGCTTGATTGCCAATGCGGATGCTTATGTGTTTGAAAGCAATCATGACGTGGGCATGCTGCGGATGGGACGTTATCCATGGAGTGTAAAACAGCGCATTTTAAGTGATGTGGGCCATGTATCAAACGAAGATGCTGCTCTGGCGATGAATGATGTTGTGGGCCCAAATACAAAGCGGATTTATCTTGCGCATTTAAGTGCAGATAATAATATGAAAGAGCTGGCGAAAATGAGTGTGACACAAACGCTTGAATTAAAAGACAGCGGCGTTGGCCATCAATTTCACTTGTACGATACTGATCCAAAAGTGCCAACGCCCATGGCTGCTGTTTAAAAAACAACCACAAGGGGCCTTGTGGTTGTTTTTTATTGATGTTAATCTAGTGTTTCTTGGCAAAATCACTGTAAACAACAGCCAAACCCGCGAGTTTCCTTTGTTGGCTTAAAAGCTAACAAAGCTCTTATGCCTTATTATTTGCGCATCTTTTTCACAAAAGCGTATAATTTTTTCAGAATAGGCAGAAGGAATAGAGAGACAATAATCGCGTGGAAAGGATGAAGTCTGCATGGGTTATTATGATGAAGGGCGTACAGGGCGAAATAAGCGCGGAAGCAAAAGCGGTTATTTTTTATCTGGGTTAGCCGGTGTTGTAGTAGGAGCTGGAATAGCTGTTACAGCACTGCCCGCAATAGTTGATTATCAAAACGATCAAAGAGGCGCGTCGGTGGCTGAAAGAAGCTCCGGGGAAAACTTTCAGCAAGAGCAAGTTTCAGTTGATATTACCACAGACGTAACGAAAGCTGTTGAAAAAGCGCAAGAAGCGGTTGTGGGTATTACAAATATTCAAGAAACCATGAGCTTTTTTGGAACGGAGTCAACCAGACAAGAAGCAGGCACGGGAAGCGGTGTTATTTATAAAAAAGACGGGGACACAGCTTTTATTGTAACAAACTTTCATGTAATTGAAGGCGCAGAGCAGCTAGAAGTAACTTTGGCCAACGGAACAAAAGAACCGGCAGAGCTGATTGGTGGCGATGTATGGACTGATTTGGCTGTGCTCACTGTTAAAAGTGAAAACATAAAGAAAACAGCTGAATTTGGAGATTCAACTGCTTTAAAAATAGGCGAGCCGGTGATTGCAATTGGAAACCCGCTCGGACTTGAGTTTTCTGGTTCTGTTACTCAAGGTGTGGTTTCCGGACTTGAACGCGTTATTCCCGTTGATTTAAATGGGGATGCAATTAATGATTGGCAGGCGGAAGTTTTGCAGACAGATGCCGCTATCAATCCTGGTAATAGCGGCGGTGCGCTTGTAAACATTGCCGGCCAGGTGGTTGGAATTAATTCAATGAAAATTGCCCAGAGTGCGGTAGAAGGAATTGGATTATCAATTCCTATTGATGCAGCGCTGCCAATTATCAAAGATCTTGAAGCTTACGGCGAAGTAAAGCGCCCGGCAATGGGAGTTACTCTTCAAAACGTGAGCGAACTGCCTTCTTATCATCAGCGGCAAACATTAAAACTTCCTGAAAACGTAAAAGAGGGAGTTATTATTGAGCAAGTGTTAACAGGTTCTCCGGCATCTAAAGCAGATCTTCGCGAATATGACGTTATCACAGAATTGGATGGCAAACCAATACAGGATGTGATCGCACTTCGTAAATATATGTACAAGAACAAGAAAGAAGGCGACACGGTGAAAGTGACGTATTACCGCGATGGAAAACAGCTTGAAACAAATATGAGGCTTGTAGCAGAAAGTGATTTATAATGGAAAATCGTATGTATTGCTGCCTTGAGCATGTTGAACTTGCTCTCGATATTGCAGTGGATGAATTTGAAACAGCGCCTGTAATGGAAAAAACAGAAGAAGTAGTTTCATGTGAATTTTGTGAAAACCAGGCAGATTATATAGTAGGAAAGAATTAAACAAGCACAAAATGTGGATGAATTCTGTGGGTATGTGGATAAAATCTGAAAATTCCCGTTATCAACATGTTGATAACGGGAATTTTTATTATTTTACGATTATTTCCATTGGTTCTGAAACAAGTGTCCATTTGCCATCGAGCATAGTAAAGGTATGCTGGGCAAAAACATAAGAAGTACCTGGTTTTTCGGCACGGATGGTATGCCCGTTTACCGACACACTGTTGCCGGCTGTAAAAAGAGTGGTTTCAACATCTTCCGTTTTGTTTGTCCGGTAGCTTAAAAATGCTTTTGCTTGAATATCAGCAGTTCTTCCAACTGTCATAGTCCGTTTTTTTACTGATGTTTCAATTCGAACCGGCGCATTAGTGAGCCATTGTGTGTAATCTGTAATAGGACCAATCATTCCTGTTTTTAATTGTTTTTCAAACTCCGCTTTGCTCCGGAATGTCCAATGATAACTAATCATGCCCCGCTGGCGCAAATAAGTGATAAATTCGGGAGACAAGCTGCTGTAGCTTGAATTCAGCGTTGCATTTAAGCTGGCTGCATAACCAAGCTTTTTGCGGGCATCAAACAACCGGGCTGCTTCTGTTTGGGGCACATCAGAAGAATATAAAAAGCCGGAAGGCACATTTGGCGCTAATTCCACTAATTTTCGTACAATTCCCATATGGAAGCTTTGAAGAACCACCTGGTCGGCCATTTTTTCTTTTTCAATCAGCTGGATGGTTTTTTCAACAATTTCTTCTGTTTTTAATTCCACTAATAAAATAACGTTTTTTCCTTTAAATTCTTTTAAAAATTCTTGGAAGGTCGGCACTTTTTCCCCGGTAAATTCCTCGCCAAAATAAGAACCGGCATCCAGGGCGCGAATTTGCTTTAGCGTCATGTCTTTTACATAACCTGTTCCATTTGTTGTCCGGTCGACAGTATAATCATGCATAACAATAACTTCGCCGTCTTTTGTTTGCTGTACATCTGTTTCAATCAAATCTGCCCCCAGCTTGTAAGACATTTGAAAACCAGCCATTGTATTTTCTGGAGCAAGCGATGGTATGCCGCGGTGGGCTGCAACAATAGGGCGCTGAACAATTGTTTTTTCCGGATAGCGCTTAAATGCGGCTGTAACTGTTTTTGTATTTCCAGAAATGATTCCGTCAACGCCTGCATGAATAAGCCGGTGCACATTAAGCTCTGTTTCATCTTCCGTTTTCCCCCAAACAGATACCGCTCTGCTGTGCAAATAATGAACAGTATCTACAGTTAAAAGATGCTGAGGGAAAACGGCTGTTTTTGCGCCAGATGCATGAACAGATTGTATAAACTCCTTTAATTCCTGTTTATTCATCGATGAACGGCTGTAAATAAGTGCTCCTCGGGCAGATGGCATTGTTTTTTTGGCCAGCTTCAATAAATAAGGCTGGGTAGAAAGAAGATGAACATCTTGAACAGACAAGTCATATAACAAAGCAGCTGAATTCCGGGCAACTGCTTCGTCTTCCAGCTGAATAAGCGGTATTGTTTGGCCGGCCAATTTTTCCAGGTATACTTGCAAAGGAATGCCGTTAACGGTTAAACGGGCATCTGGCTGCAAAATCATGGAGGAAACACCCGGAATAGGTTTTAAATATGGAACACTTGAGATCACCGTGGGCGCATTTAACATAGCAGTTTTTGCCTGGCTTCCTAAAAAAGCGCCTGAATTTTTCAGAAAAGGAAGGTCGGCTATTTGTTTTTTTATTTGAATATTGTCAAATTTAACGATAGAACCAGAGGCCTGAAAACCAATCCTTCCTGTTTGAAGATCTCCTGCTTGATCTGTATCAATCATCAGCTGACCGTTTATATACTGCTGCACCCGGTTATTTTTAGCGACAATCTTTAGCTTGTATGTTTCATGAAAAGCGAGTGGTTCACTATAAGGCCCTTTTTCAAAAATAGACCACTGGTCATTTTTGTTGCGCATTGAAAATTCAACTCCATTCAATGCGTTGGCGCCACGGCGCACCGCCATTTGATAATAAGGATAGTGGCCATCCTGGACCCGATATAAAACGGATGCCCAGCGTGTATCTTCTGACGCAGATAAAAAGGTCATTTCTGCTTCAATTACGTAGTTTCCATCCGCACCGATGTCAGGAGCTAAAATCCGTGCCGGCTGTGATGCAGAAGGGGAGGAAAGCACAAGTGCTCCATCCTCCTGTCCTTGAATGGCTGCCTGTCCTTCAATCACTTCCCATCCAGACGGGAGCACGGAAGAATGAAAAGACTCTGTTAACAAAATATCATCAGCCAATACTTGCATTGTAACTGCAGGGTTCACCGTGCTGATGGAGAGGCTTAAAGCGAAAATAAAAAAAACAGCCTTCCTTAGCTTCATCGCGATTCCTCCCAGAATAAATGTTATTATCTATTCTGCCAATTCAACGCGGAAGAAATTAAAGAAAAAACAAAATAAATAAGAAATTGAAAATTCTTATTTTTCAAAAAGGGGAAATAAATAAAAAAATTTTTATTCACAAGTGGATAAATGATAAAATGTAAACAGAATCTGTTGATATGTGGATAACTTTTGTGGATAAGCTGTTTGTAAATTGTTTGTAAAGTGGGGTTAAGATGTGAATATCTCGATTATAACAGTCGGAAAACTGAAAGAAAAGTTTTTAAAACAAGGAATTGACGAATATGTAAAACGGCTTTCTGCCTATGCAAAAATTGACATCATCGAAGTGCCGGATGAAAAAGCACCGGAAGTGTTAAGTGAAGCAGAGATGGATCAGGTGAAAGAAAAAGAAGGAGAACGGATTTTAGCCAAAATTGGACAAGATACATATGTGATTGCCCTGGCCATAGATGGAAAAATGAAATCTTCTGAGCAAATGGCAGCAGATCTTGATAAGCTTGCTACATATGGCAAAAGCAAAATTGCTTTTATCATTGGCGGATCGCTCGGGCTAAGTGAAGCTGTTTTAAAAAGATCCAATGAAAAGCTGTCATTTTCCAAAATGACATTTCCGCACCAGCTGATGCGTCTTTTTTTAGTGGAGCAAATATACAGAAGTTTTCGGATTAACCGAAATGAACCATACCATAAATAAGAGTAAAAAGTATACCACAAAAACCGTCACTAATTATAGTGACGGCTTTTGTAGTATTTGAACTGTCTTTAAAATATAATTGGCAACAGGTACTAAAAACATTTATTAGTAAAGGAAGTAACAATTTTGAAGATTTCAAAAAAAATAGTATATGGTTTTGTGTTAGTAAATATTTTTGGCTTGCTTTATTGGATTACTACAATGTTAACAGAATTATTTGATTAAAATACAATTTAAAAGTTATTAAATAACCTTTCTTTCTTAGCTTGCAGAGAAAAGGTTTTTTCTTTTTTGTTTACAGGAACGGGGAACAGAGTAACCAAATTAAAATGCTTATCTAAACTAAAGTAATACATATGTGTTTTAAAAATAATTAATACAAATGCATTTGTGTAAAGGATTAGGCTTATTAAATTTATATTGCCAGATAGGATAAAGTTAATATGCATAAAAAGACAAAAAAGGATAGAAGGTATGGTAAATAATCCTGCTACAAGAAATATGCCAACTACAATTTGAATAATAGGTATAACATAGTTAAAAATCAGCACATGCTCTAAAGCTATGTTCTCTATGAAAATCTTGTAAAAAGGGGGAACATTGGATTGTTGTAGTGAATGCATAAGATATTCTCTTAAAAATATACCGGGTTCTTCAAACCATAACTTTTCCGTAATTTTGGTTATTCCTGCCAATAACCAACCCACTCCAAAAAGAACT
>JAPSKG010000005.1 GCA_031177795.1 Domibacillus sp. | reverse complement strand
CTTTTTCTCCGTAAATTTCGATGTATGGCGTTCGGGCTGCCGCGACATCAAAGCTTGTTGTAATCGTAGCCGCAGCACCTTGTTCAAACTCCAGAATGCCAGTTACATGCGTCGGCACTTGAACTGTAATTTTTTCTCCGTATCTTGCTTCATTTGTAATCGTTCGCTCTGGAAATGTAATCCGGGCAGAGCCTGTTAATCTTTTTACAGGTCCTAAAAGGCTTACAAGCGCAGTTAAATAATAAGGTCCCATATCATACATTGGCCCCCCGCCTGCTTGATAAAAAAATTCCGGATTGGGATGCCAGCGCTCCGGGCCGCGTGACATCATAAAAGCCGATGCTCCAACAGGCTTGCCAATTGCGCCTTCTTCAATAAGCTTTCCAGCAAGCTGGATACTGCTTCCTAAAAACGTGTCCGGTGCGGAGCCGGCTAGCATTCCACTCTCATCCGCTTTTTCAATAATCCGCTTTCCATCTTCAAGCGTAACAGCCAGGGGCTTTTCTGAATAAACATGCTTTTTTTGCTCCATCGCCCGCACAGCAACCTCAGCATGCGCATGAGGAATGGTCAAGTTCAACACAATATCAATATCCGGCGCTTGAAGCAGCTCATCTACCTCCATTACACGGGGAATATTATGCTTCCTGGCCGCTTCTTCTGCTTTTGCCCGGTCAAGATCTGCGCAGGCCACAATTGAAAACGATTCATAGTAATGGCTGTTTTCTAAGTAAATCCCGCTTATGTTTCCACATCCAATCAGTCCTGCACGCAAAGCCATGATACCCTCTCCCTTTTATCCTTTTACTGAACCGCCGGAAAGCCCTTTGACCACTTTTTCTTGCGAGAAAAAGTATGCTACTAGAATTGGAAGGCTGAACAAAGTCAAGGCTGCCATCAGTCCTGGAATATTTACGGAAAACTCGCCGTAAAAATCTTGTAAGCCAAGCGGGATCGTTCTGTTTTCCGGGCTTGAAATCAATACGAGTGCAAAAATAAATTCATTCCAAAGATGAATAAAGTTGTAAATAAAAACGGTCATCAGCGCCGGTGTAAGCACTGGCAAAATTACCCGCCAGAAAATGCCGAAGTCGCTGCAGCCGTCTATTTTCGCTGCTTCTTCAAGCTCTTTAGGAATTTCCTGCATAAATTGAGTTAAGATAAAAACGGAGATCGGCAAACTAAAAGCAATATAAGGGCCAAGCAATGCCCAAAGCGTATCGTAAATGCCCATGCTTTGAGACAATTTAAAAACAGGAATCAAGGTTGCATGAATCGGCAGCATCATGCCAGAGATAAACAACAAAAACAGCGGCCGGTTCATTTTAAACTTCATACGGCTCAGCGGATAGCTCGCCATGGCTGCCACCAGCATTACAATTAAAACAGCTGAAACCGACAAAACTAAGCTGTTCTTAAAATAATGGCCGATGCCCATTTCAAAAACAGACATATAGTTTGAAAAATCAAATGAGTTAAATAGCGAAAATGGTTCTTCAAAAAAGCCGCTTTGTGTTTTTAAGGATGTGGACAGCATGTAAACAAACGGATAGCCTGTAAAAACAAGCAATAATAATGCAATCAAATAAATGGGAATTTTTTTTGCTGCAACCATTATGCATACCCTCCTTTTTGTTTCCGTCTGTGTTCAAGAACTTGAATCACAATCGTGACAATTAACGCAATAAAGAACATGATAAAGGCAATCGCGCTGGCATATCCCATGTTAAAGTTGATGAATGCCTGCTTAAACATATAAGTCCCCATCAGCTCGGTTGCTCCATTCGGTCCTCCGCCTGTCATAATATAAAAAATATCAAAGGCTTTTAGTGAACCTACAATCGCTAAAATAGATGAACTCACAATCGTTGGCATCAAAAGCGGAATCGTAATGTTTTGAAATTTTTGCCAAGCATTTGCGCCGTCAATTTGCGCTGCTTCATACAATTCCTCTGAGATACCGACGAGGGCGGCTTTAAACAAAATCATGTAAAACGGTGCAAACTGCCAGACAATAACAAGCAGCACTGCGAACATGGCTGTTTTTTCGTCACTCAGCCAGGCAACATTTTCAAATCCAAATACATTAATAAGAACGTTGACAATTCCGTTCATCGGGTCAAACATAAGCACCCACAGCATCCCGACTGCAACCGTTGACATTAAAAACGGAAGGAAATAAATGCTGTTCAGCAGCCGCAGTCCCCGAATCGGTGCAAACAGCATCAAGGCCATAATAAGCCCGAGCGGTATTTGAACAAAAACAGACGTGGCGACTACCCAGGCATTATTTTTTAAAGCCGTCCAGAAAACGGCATCTTTAAACAGTTGTGCGTAGTTCCCCAGGCCGACAAATGTTTTTTCGGTTGTTCCGTCCCATTGATAAAAGCTGTAGCCCAGTGTTGCAAAAATCGGATACACCACGTAGAGAAGATAGATAAGAAAAGCCGGGGCAATAAACAAACTGATCGATACTATCTTTTTGTTGCGCACAAGTTTTTTTGTTTTCAAAATTTCCTGCTGTTTGACTACGCTGACATTTTCTGTTGACGCATCCATTCGAATCCCTCCTTCATATACTGAAAAATGAAGCGGGAAAATAAAATTTTCCCGCTGGCTTTTTACTTATCAAGCATTTCCTTCGCTTTTGCTTCCATTTGCTTGGCAGCTTCTTCCGGTGTCATGCTCAGACCGAAAAGTGCTTGTGTTGTGTCTTTGTGAACTTCTGCAAGCTCAGGAGGCAATGTTTGGTCATATGGCATTTGCATATGTGTCGCAGTAGCAAGATAGTCGTAAATTGGCTTCATTGTTTCGTCGTTTGGAGCTGCGTCATTTACTGCAGTTAATGATCCTGTTGTGTCTGTGTAAATTTGTGCATTTTCTTTTGTTGTCATAAGGTTAAGGAATTCAGCAGCCAGTTTAGGCTCTTCTGCTTTTGTAGATACCGAGAAAACAGGTCCTGTATTGGCGGGAACATGAGTCATCTCGCCTTTTCCGCCCGGCAGTGACGGGAACGGGAAGAATCCTAGTTTTTCTTCAAACTCTGGAGCTTCTGCACGGATGTTGTTGATAAATGAGTTTGTTGTGTTGATCATCGCCGCTTGTCCTGTATACAGAAGCTGGCGGCTGCCGCCTTCATCATATGGAAGGCCATTGAAGCCCGGGTTAAACGCGTCCATTTTCACAAGATCTTGAATGTACTTGCCTGCTTCTACATAAGCTGGATCGTCAAAGCCGCGGCCTGTTCGTTTAAACGCACTTTCAAACAATTCTGGCCCTGCAAGGCGGCTGGTAATATCCATTAAATAATATGCACCTGGCCATTTTGTTTTGTTTGCTAAAGAAAGAGGAATAATATCGTTTTTCTTCAATGTCTCGATTACGTTAACGAATTCATCCCATGTTTTTGGTTCTTCCAGATTGTATTTAGCGAAAATTTCTTTGTTGTAGAAAACAAGGTTAGTAGAAATGCCTAGAGGCACGCCGTATACTTTGTCATCAAAGGTTGTATTCGCAATCGCATTTTTGTGGAACTGAGCTGCATCAACTTGTTCTGTTATATCAGTAACACTTCCCTGTTCAACAAAGTTTTTCAGCCAGCCGCCGCCCCAGCTCTGGAAAACATCCGGCGGATTGCCGCCAGACATGGCAACAGACAATTTTTGTTTAAACGCATCATTTGGAATGCGAAGAAGTTTAATATCTGTACCGGGGTTTGCTTTTTCAAATTGTGTCGCTACGTTTTCAAAGTATTTTTCGCGCTCTCCTGTTTCAATGTGCCACACTTCAATTACTTTATCGCCCGAGCCTCCACCGCCCCCACTGGTGGATGCCCCTGATTTTTCCCCTTCCTGTCCACACGCTGCAAGCAGCAGCATAGATGAAGCTGTTAACGTTGCAAGAAACTTTTTCATTTTGTTCCCTCCCATTTCCCTTTGTTATAAATTACGCCTTGGCCAAATGAGGCAGGCGGAATTTCAAATAGTTCATGCTGATCTCAATACTTTCAAATGGCGTGCGGCGGCTTCGGTCTTGCTCCACTACCCACCAGTCAATGCTGGCTTTTTTTCCATGATCCAATACCGGCTCAACGGCTACGCCCCCTGTTCCTAACTCCGCAAAAAACTTTTCATCATCCGTTGTCATATCTTTTAAATGAACGAGCGGTGTGCGGTTTTCATATCGTTTCAGCCAATCTATTGGATCATGGCCCGCTTTTGTGAGCCAGTAGATATCAAATTCTGCTTTTACCCATTCAGGATTTGTGTCTTCTAAAATAGCCTGCAGCGCTGAACGCCCATCCGATAACAGCTCTAATTCAAAATCATGGTTATGATAGCAAAGCGTTAATCCTTCTTGACTGCACTGCTCACCAAATTGATTTAAAAGCTGAATTAGTTTCTTGTAATCTTCCTCACTTCTTCTTTCTGGCGGAAGATACGGGCAAACAATATAACGGCTGCCAAGTTCAAGCTGGTCTTCCATCACTTTTTGCAAATTGGCTTCAAGATCGATTAAAGGAACATGGCTTGATGAAGCACGAAGGCCAAGATCATCCAACACTTTTTTCAGCTCTTTTGCTGGCAAACCTCCATAACCGGCAAATTCCACACCATCAAATCCAAGATCAGCCACTTTTTTTAGTGTGCCAATAAAATCCTGCTTACTTTCTTCCCGCAATGTAAACATTTGAAGTGAAACTGGGATATGGGACATTAAAAAAACTCCTTTTATTTTTCATTTTTATATAACGGCTGCATCAACATGAAAAGATGTAACCGATTACATTCAGTGTAAAAGTTAGTTCTTCAAATAAGCTCCACATGAGTCTCGAATTTTGAATTCGCTTTTGATTGTGTAAACGTCTTGATCTGTTTTTTGGCCATTCATTAACGTCAGCAAAATCTCCATTGCTTTTTTCCCCATTTCATGGAGCGGCTGGGCGACAGTAGTTAATGGCGGGTCCATCACTTCTGCAAACTTGATATCATCAAATCCAATAACAGCAACATCTTCAGGAACACGCATTCCAAGTTCTTTTGCTGCCTTTATACCGCCTATTGCCATTTCATCATTCCCGAAAAAAACAGCGGTTGGTTTTGGAGATTGGCTCATTAACTTTTTCATGGATTTTCTTCCAACTTCAATGCTGTACTCGCCTTCAAGATAAAGAGCCGGATCAAACGTTATTCCGTTTTCTTCTAAAGCAAGGCGATAGCCTTTTGCCCTTTCCCTGCTTACTGCTATTTCCGGCAGTCCGGCCACATGGGCAATTTTCTTGTGGCCGAGCTGAATAAGATGACAAACAGCTTCGTAAGCACCCTCGATATTAGTGGTGGAAACGGTAGGAACTTTTAAGCCTACCAGCGCATCTGAAGCAAGAACAATTGGATAACGATTCGCAATTTCTGCCCAGGCTTCCTGCTCAAGTCGAACGGTCATTAAAATAATGCCATCAACCTGTTTTTGTTTTAAATGAGCAACATACTCTCTTGCTTTTCCGGTATTTTGCTTTGTGTTACCAAAAATAACTTGATACCCTGCGGCTGTGGCCACTTCATCAATACCATCAATCATTGCTGCGAAAACAAGATTTGTCAGGCTAGGTACAACAACCATAATCGATTTTGTTTTGTTTGTGCGAAAATGCCGTGCCAGCATATTTGGCTGATAATCCAGCTGTTGAATAGCGTAAAACACTTTTTCCTGTGTAGCTTTCTTTACTGTTTCTGGTTTACGCAGTACTCGAGAAACAGTAGCTGTCGAAACATTTGCCAATTTTGCCACATCGCTCATCTTCGCCATCCGGATCTCACCCTTTGAAAATATCGTAATAAAAAGAAAAATATGTAAAGTAAACGATTACATTTTATGTTTTTGATTGTAACGTGCTTGTTTCTTTTCTGCAATACATTTTTTTGAAAATTTAATTTTTTTTTATTTTTTTGAAAATCCTTTTAATCTTTTTTAATAAAAAAAGCCATTAGAAATCTGCAAAGATTTCTAATGGCTTACCATTCATCATGCCCACCACATATCTCCGGCAGACTCGCGAATTAATACGTCATTTAAATTTTTTACAGCGCGGCCAAATCCTTCATCAATCGACATAATTGCGTCTTCATGTTCAATGCTGACCACATAATCATAGTTATACATGCGCAGGGCACTCATCATATCAGACCATTCCTGCAGGCTGTGACCGCAGCCGACACTTCGGAATGTCCAGGCACGTGTTTGAACATTTCCATACGGTTGCATGTCTGTTAGTCCGTACATATTCACATTGTCTTGATCAATGTACGTATCTTTCGCATGAAAGTGATGAATCGCGCCGGCTTTGCCAAGAATTTTAATAGCCGCAACCGGATCGATTCCCTGCCACCACATATGGCTCGGATCCAGGTTTGCGCCAATTGCATCGCATGTTGCTTCACGCAGCTTTAACATTGTGTATGGTGTATGTACGAGAAAACCGCCATGTAATTCAAGCCCAATTTTCACGTTTTGGCTTTCAGCAAGTTCTCCAATTTCTTTCCAATACGGGATCAGCTTGTTTTCCCACTGCCACGTTAAAATATCTCCATACTCTGCTGGCCAGGGTACAACCGGCCAGTTTGGCTGCTTTGCATCTTCCGATTCGCCCGGTGTACCTGAAAAAGTATTAACAACTGGAACACCTAAAAGAGAAGCCAATTTAATCGTTTTACGTAAAACCGTGTCGGATTCTTCCGCAAAAGCTTTGTCTGGAGTAAGCGGGTTGCCATGGCAGCTAAACGCGCTGATCGTTAAGCCGCGCGATGTTACAGCTTCAAGGTATTCTTTCCGTTTTTGTTCATCTTCTAACAAATCATCTAAAGGACAATGAGCATTTCCAGGGTAACAGCCAGTACCAATTTCTACGGCATCAAGACCCGCTGCTTTTACGTGATCAAGCATGTCTTCAAATGATTTACTGGAAAAAAGAACGGTAAATACACCTAACTTCAATTGAATCGCTCCTTTAGTTATCGTTTTATTTGAACGCTTCTTCCAATTTTAGCACTTTCATACACCGAGTCAATAATACTTGATACAAACATTGATTCCCGCGGGCTTGTCAATGGGCTGCTTTCTCCTAAACAGCAGGAAACAAAATGTTCTGCTTGTAAGATTGCAAACGGCTTTTCTTCCGGGATCCAGCTGATATCAGAATTGATTAACACGCCGTGCTGAGATTTATTAACCCGTAAAGGAAACACTTCAATGCCGCCTTCTGTGCCTGAAATGCTAATGGTTTCTTCATCATGCGGGATATTAGCGGCCCAGGAAGTTTCTAGCATTACTACCGCACCGTTCTCAAGCCGGATAAACGCGGTTGCATGATCTTCTACTTCAAATGTAGCCGGGTTAATGGTTCCCCACTCGTTAACTATATCTTTTTGCATACTTAAATGGTTAAACGTCGTTCCGCTTACTTCATAGGGCTTTGGATTGCCGGTCAACCACATGGCCAGATCAAGCAAGTGGCAGCCATAGTCAATTAACGCTCCTCCGCCCTGCAAGTCACGGTTGGTAAAAACCCCCCAGCCAGGCACTTTCCGGCGCCGCATTGCTTTAATGCGGATAACAAGCGGTTGCCCAATTTCCCCGCTGTCGATAATACGTTTGGCAGCGCGGGCTTCTTTCATAAACCGGTAATGATACGCAATCAGCAAGGTTTTTCCCGCTTTTTCTGCAGCGTCCACCATTTCTTCACATTCTTTCGTATTCAGTGCCATCGGCTTTTCACACATGACATGAATACCGGCATTTAATGCTTGAACCGCAGCGGGTGCATGGAATTTATTTGGAGTGGTGATAAGAAGCGCGTCAACTTTTTCAAGCATCTCATCCAGGCTCTTGCATACATTTTTCACTCCAAACTTTTCCGCCACTTCGCGTGCACGCTCTTCGTTCACGTCCATCACTGCTGTAATCTCTGCTTCTTTCACATGCTTAAAAGCAGGAATATGACGTTCTGTCGCGATGCCGCCGGTTCCCAAAACGCCGATTTTCAACTTTGCCATGTTTGTCACCTCTTCATTAAATACGAACGATTTGTTTTTTCTCGTGAGACTCTAGTGCTGCCAAAATAACTGCAAGAGATTTTTTCCCTTCATTCCCACATACTGGAGGGGTTGTATCTTCAAGAATACTGTTTACAAAAAACTCCACAACATGTGTGTTTGTTTGCTTGCCTTCTTCATTTGATTGAATGGCACCAAGACTGTGGCGTTCACTATTGCCGTTTTTATAATCAATAATTAGTGAGTACTCCGGATCGTCTTCAAGGCGCATAGTTCCTTTTTCAGCGTAAAAAACTGTGGAATTGTCTTCGCCGCCGTTGTAAGACCAGCTTGCTGCAAGTGTTCCAATCATGCCGCTTTCTGTTTTCAAGATGCACACAGCATTATCATCAACTGTGGCATTTGGTTTCGCAGATGTTTCCACAAAAGCTGCTGCTTCTACAAACTCTTCACCAATCAAAAAGCGAAGCAAGTCAGTTTTGTGTACACCCAGGTCACCCATTGCGCCGATAAATGCCCGCTCTTTATCAAAAAACCAGCTATGTTCCCCATCTGCGCTCCACTGCTCCGGACCGCCGTGGCCAAAAGCTGTGCGGAAGCTGTAAATCTTTCCAAGTTCGCCGCTTTCAATAATTTTGCGGGCTTTTTGGTGAGAAGCAACAAAACGCTGATTGTGCCCGATCATAAGTTTTTTTCCGCTTTCATTTGCAGCGGAGATCATTGCTTCTGCTTCTTCATTGGATGTAGCCATTGGTTTTTCGCAAAGAACATGCTTGCCTGCTTTAAGTGCAGCAATGGAAATAGGTGCATGAAAAACATTTGGTGTGCAAACACTTACCGCGTCAATTTCTTTGTTTTCTAAAAGTTCTGTGTAATCCACATACGCTTTGGCGTTATATTGCTCCGCAAAAGAGTGGGCACGCTCAGCAACTGTATCGCAAAAAGCGACAATTTCTACATTTGGGTTCATTGCATACTCTGGAATATGGCGGTGCTTGGCAATGCTTCCGCAGCCAATTACGCCAACTTTTAATTTCGCCATTTTTCATTCTCCTTTTAATGTTTCAATTGGTTGTGCATTTCCGTAAACCGGACGCTCCCTTTTCACCGGGGCTGCCCACTTTACTGCATTTTGAATTACTCTTTGAACATTTTTGTTGTAGTATGTAGGGTGTGTTTCGTGCCCGGGGCGGAAATAAAAGATTTTCCCGTTTCCGCGTTTATATGTAACGCCGCTGCGGAACACTTCGCCGCCCTGGAACCAGCTCATAAAAACAAGCTCATCCGGTGCCGGAATGTCAAAATGCTCGCCATACATTTCTTCTTGTTCAAGCTCAAAATACTCGCCAATGCCTTCTGCAATCGGATGAGCCGGATCAATGACCCATAACCGTTCTTTCTCGCCAGCTTCACGCCATTTTAAATCGCATGAAGTGCCCATCAGCTGCTTAAAGATTTTAGAAAAATGTCCGGAGTGTAAAACGATTAATCCCATTCCATCCAACACACGCTGCTGCACTTTTTGAACGATTTCATCACTTACTTCGTCATGGGCGACATGCCCCCACCAAAGGAGAACATCCGTGTTGTTTAATACATCATCTGTCAATCCGTGTTCAGCTTCATCCAAAGTAGCTGTTCTCACAGTTGTTCCTTCTGTTTTCAAAAAACTTGCTAATACTTGATGAATGCCATCTGGATAAATATCTGCGACTGTTTGGTTTTTCTTTTCGTGGCGAAATTCATTCCATACTGTAATATTCATATAACCGCCTCGTTTTCTGTTATTTTTTTACATGACTCCCGTGTGACAATGGATGTGGGAACTAAAATATTCCGTTTCATCATATCCGGATCTTGAAGCAGTTCAACCAGTGACTTTGCCGCTTCATAGCCAAGCTGGAATGGATTAATATTAACCGTTGTAAGCGGGGGAGAAGCCAGTTCAGAAATCAGTGAATCCGTAAAAGTAGTGATGGCAATATCCTCTGGTACACGGAGCCCTTTTGCATAAAGAGCTGATAATATGCTCAAGCACATTAATTCATCTGTTGTAACAACGGCGGTAGGCCGGTGTTTCATCTTAAGCAGTTGTTCTACTATCTTCTCGCCGCTTTCTTTTGTTATACTCTCGCGGAAAATCAATGTTTCTTGAACTCCAGCCATCTGTAAAGCTTCTCTGTACCCTTGCTCCCGGTCTTTATGCACTTCAAATTTCAAATCGCCGCCAATGTAAGCAATTTGCCTGTGGCCGATAGAAAGCAAATGCTCCGTTATTTCACGTGCTGCTTTAACATTGTCATTATCGACATACATGATTTCATTAACATGCACAGTTGGCTTGCCAAGCATAACAAAAGGAAAATCACAATCTAATAAGTACGTTAAAACCGGATCATCATCCCTTGAATAAAGGACAATGATTCCGTCTACATTTTTCCCTTGCACCATCTTTACTACTTCCTGGTAAATTTCCTCTTTTGTTTCACCTGTAGTCAACTGAATGCTGTAATCTTTTTCATGAAGAAGGTTTCCCATTCCTTTTAATGCAGCAGGAAAAAACGGATCATACAAGGAATGTTTTGTTGTTTCTTTCGTAACAATCCCTATTGTCTGGGAAGATTGCCGGACAAGATTCCTGGCAAGCAGGTTAGGATGATACCCGAGCTCGTCCATAATACGCCTTACTCTTTCTTTTGTTTCCTGCGTTATTTTCGGATGGTCTGCAATCACACGGGAGACGGTTGACGGTGCAACCTTTGCCCTTTTTGCAACATCTTTAATTGTTACACCCATCACCAGCGCCTCCCTATTCTTGTTTATCTTACCATTTTTTTATTTTACTGCGCCATCAGAGACACCTTTGATAATTTGCTTTTGGGCAAAAAAGTAACCGATGATAACTGGAATAATCGAGATCGTTAAACCAGCAAGCGCAAGATGCCACTGTTTTGTGTATTGACCAAAGAACAAGAATAGCTTCAACGGAATTGTGTCTGTTCCTTCACCGCTGATTACAAGAGACGGAAGAAGGAAGTCGTTCCAGATCCAGATTACATTCAAAATTCCCACTGTAATTGAAATCGGTTTTAATAGCGGGAAGATGATGTACCAGAAAACTTGCAAACGATTGCACCCATCGATTGTTGCCGCTTCATCAAGCGATTTAGAGATACCTTTTAACGCGCCGTGATAAAGGAAGATAGACAAGCTGCATCCAAAACCAAGATACATGAAAATCAACCCGTAAAAATTAAGTGCATTGGCTTTTCCAAAAAGAGCGACAAGCGGAATCATAACCGACTGGAACGGAATCAGCATCGCGGCAACAAACAAAAAGAAAATAATGTTGCTTAGCTTGCTTCCGTTACGTGACAAGGCATAAGCCGCCATCGCGGAGAAAAAGAGAATAATGGCAACACTTAAAACAGTAACAAGCATGGAGTTAATAAACGTCTGCAAAAACGTTAATTCTTCAAAAGCTTGTTTAAAGTTTTCAAACGTCAGCACTTCTGGCAGTTTTGTTGTATTAGTGAAAATTTCACGTTTTGTTTTAAATGCGTTCACGATCATTAAGTAAAAAGGCGAGACCCAAAGAAGTGCCAGTAAAATGCCAAGTGCTTCGAGTATCCATCTTTTTGTTGACTTTTGCTTCATTACATCTCCACCTCTTTCTTTTTGTTAATGTAAACTTGTGTTAATGAAATAGCTGCGACAATCAAGAAAAAAATAACGGCTTTTGCTTGTGCTTGAGCCATTTGGTTTAGTTGGAATGCTGTTTGAACAATATCCATTGCGACCATTTTAGTTGAGTTAAATGGTCCGCCATTTGTTAAAGATAAGTTTTGGTCATAGATTTTAAATGCATTTGAAAGAGTAAGGAACAAGCTGACTGTGAAAGCTGGCATTACAAGTGGGAATGTAATGTTGCGGAATCGCTCAACCGCATTTGCTCCGTCAATTTCCGCTGCTTCTAACAAGTCTTTTGGCACGTTTTCAAGATACGCAATGTAAATGATCATGATGTAGCCAGCCATCTGCCAGCTCATTAAAATAACCATTCCCCAGAAGCCTGTGGATGAATCAGATAACCAGCCTTGAAGCCATTCAATGCCAGTGGCACGTCCAACTGCATCAAATACTTTTGTGAAAACAAACTGCCAGATAAAACCAAGAATTAAACCGCCGATCAAGTTCGGCATAAAGAAAATGGTTCGAAGAAGGTTTTTTGATTTAATATACGATGTAACCAGCATGGCGAGGCCAAGCCCCATAATATTGATGACGATAACAGAAGCAATGGAGAACTTAAACGTAAACCAGAGAGAATTTAAAAACCCTTGATCGCTAAACAGTTCAATATAGTTTTTCACGCCGATAAACTCCGCTTGATTCACACCGTTCCAGTCAGTAAAGGAATAATAAATGCCGTAGATAAGAGGGATTAAAACAACGGTTCCAAGGGCGAATAAAACGGGTGCGAGGAAAAGCCAAAACATAAAATCTTTATTTTTCATGGTTGTAAACCTCATTTCAAGTCAATTTAGGTAAAGAAAAAGATAACAGCGTAGACAAGCCTGTTATCTTTTTTTGTTTCAATCGATTACTGGCGTGCTTTTGCCCACTCAGCTTGTGCGGCTTGGATTGCTTCTTCCCATGATGCTTCACCAGCAAGATATTTTTGAAGTTGCACACCAAGAATGTCTCCCCAGCCAGTTGGGTAGCCAAGGAAAGTCCAGCCCTTTGTGTTGCCTTCTTGCGCATATTCGTAAATCGTTTTGGAAAGCGGATCAGAAATTTTTTCTGTGTCATATCCTTCATAAGCCGGGATAAATTTAAACTTTGTTAAAACCGCTTCTTTTCCTTCGTCTGATGTATACATCCAATCAAGAAACTCTTTTGCTTCTTTTTGAATATTTTCATCCACTTTTGTGTTGACTACCCAGTACTGAGGAACGCCAACCGGCATTTTCATTTCTCCGTCAACCGGGATTGGCATAATGCCTACATTTTCAGCAAGCTCCGGATCCATTTGCTCGATTGTCGGGTATACCCAGTTTCCTTGCTGAATCATCGCTACGCGCCCTGTTGAGAAAAGTTCTTCTACTTGCTGTGAGTAGTCAAGGCTTAACACTGGCTGTACTGAATATTTGTTTTGAAGATCAATGTACGTTTTAAATTGGTCAGCTTTTGTAAATGGCACTTCTTTTGCTGCAAACGCATCTAATGCTTTGTTGTTAAAGTCGTCTGCTAAGAAAGCGTTGGATCCGTGGTTTCCTTCTGTCCATTTTTCTTTTGCTGCCATTGCAAACACAGCATCAAGACCAAGTTCTTCTTTTTTACTGTCGATTGTTTTAACCGCATTTGTTAAATCTTCCATTGATTTGATGGATGCAGGATCCACACCTGCTTTTTCAAATACTTGTTTGTTGTAAACAAAACCGTATCCTTCCTGATTAAATGGAAGACCAAGAACTTTTTCTCCTTCTGTTACACTATCAAGTGTGCCTTCAAGCGCTGCACCAGCCGCTTTTGTATCACTTAAATCCACTAATCTCTCATGATATTGCTGAACATCAACCGCGCCGCCGATATTGAAAATGGCTGGCTCCTCACCCGCAGCAAACGATGATTTTAAAGAAGATGCGTAATCGTTGCCGCCTCCTACCGTCTTAATTTTAATATCGATGTCCGGGTTTGCTTCTTCATATTGAGCCGCAAGTTCTTCAAACTGCTCTTTAAATTCCACTTTAAACTGGAATACATCAACGACTGTTTTATCTCCGCCTCCAGATGAGCTATCAGAAGAAGTTTCTTCTTTTTCAGCTGTTGAACAGCCAGCAAGACCTAAAAACAATGCGGACGAAAGTAAAAATGCTTTTTTGTTAACCATGTTATCTGCCCCTTTGCATTCTTATTAATTTCCATTGAAGTCGTAAACGCTTTCAACTTATGAAACTACTATAACACCGCTTTCATAAAAACGTCAATACTTTTTATGAAATCGTTTGCGCATTTTTTGAAAAGCCTTACAAACCTTTTATATAAGTGTTTTTGTTTCTTGTATATACAAATAATGCATACGTTTTTTTATGCAAACGGTTTTTCTTATTTTACCCGGACAAAAAAACTGGCCAGGCCTTTTATTTTTTCATCATTTACTTTCTATTCTTCTATAAAAAATTAAAAGCGCCGGCTTCCAAACGAGCCGGCGCTTTTTTTATAAAACCACTGTCCTTTTTTCCTGGCTGCTTTCCAATGCCGCTTCAATAATACGAATGGTATTTAATCCGTCTTCCGCGGTAACCGGGCAATCCTTATTGTAGCGGATACACTGGTAAACTCCTTCATAGTAGTGAATATAAGATCCAGGCACAGTTACAATTTTTTCTTCTCCTGTTTCTGAATAAAGCGTTCCATATAAAGCTATCCGGTCCATCCCGGCATCTAAGCTGGTTGGCTGTTTCCCTTCTATTAATTCCGTTTCCTGAAGATCTTCCCCGTACTTGATAAATGTCCCCTTGCTTCCGTGCACTTTGTATTTTGGCCCTTGTTCAAATGCCAGCATTTCACTGTGCAGAATCACGCGCTTTGTCCCATACTTGAGAATTAAGTGGAAATAATCATCCACTTGTGCCCCCTGCCGCTGCTTTTCAAGGTCAGCGGTAACCGAGTCCGGCATGCCAAATAAAAAAAGAGCTTGATCAATTAAATGGGAACCAAGATCATACAGCATCCCTGCACCCGGGGCATTTTCTTCTCGCCAGCCGCCCGGGATAACCGGTACAAAACGGTCAAAATGAGCTTCATATGTATGAATCTCACCCAGCACTCCATCATCTTTTAATTTTTTAACAGTTAAAAAATCCCCATCCCAGCGCCGGTTTTGATATACACTCAGCATGACATTGTTTTGCTTCGACAACTTTACAAGTTTCTCTGCTTCTTTTGCATATAAAACCATTGGCTTTTCTACAATCACATGTTTTCCTGCTTGAAGTGCTTGCTCTGCCATTTTAAAATGCAGATTGTTCGGTGTTGTGATCACAACAAGTTCAATATTCGGGTTTTGTAAAATAACTTGAAAATCATTCGTAACCTTTGCATCCGGCAAATCTTTTTTCACTTTTTTTGGATTCGATGAACAAACAACTGCAGCTTCAAATTCTTCCATTGATTTTAAAAAAGGAGCGTGAAAAACAGATCCTGAAAACCCGTAACCGATTAAAGCGGTTTGAATTGCTTTCATGTTACTTCCTCCTTTTTCCCATTTTCCTTCAATATCCCCTTTTTCACACATAAAAACACCTGGAGCTTTAAGTTTACAGCAAGAAAGCTATATTATAGTCTTTCTTCAATTTTTGGATTATTGCCCTTTAAATAGTTAGTTAAACCGGTTTAGTGTAATCGTTCTTTTTGTTCGTTTACTTATATGAACAGACTTTAAATCTTTTAAACAATTTATATAACCTCCTCCTCTATGTTTTGCTTTTTTATTGTTCCTGCTTTTATTTTTGCTTTTTAAGCCGAGAAGCAAAAAAAGAAAAAGCCCGCTAAAAAAGCGGGCTAAGAATTTTCGGCTGAAAACATATAGTGCCGTTCATTATACGTGATGGAAAAAATAAGCGCCAGTGCGAGCATATTTCCCATCAGGGAACTTCCTCCGTAACTGATAAAAGGAAGAGGGATACCGGTAATAGGCAAAAGGCCGATCGTCATTCCAATGTTTTGGAATGCATGAAACGTAATCATGGCAATAACACCCGCACACATATAAGAATAATACGGTATTTTTGTAGTGAGTGCTAACTTAGTAATGTGATAGATCAACACGAAAAATAAACTAACGACGATTGACGCGCCGATAAAGCCGTATTCTTCCCCAATAATACTGAATATAAAATCGGTATGGCTTTCCGGTAAATATACTTCTCGAAATCCAAAGCCTTTCCCCATTGTTTGGCCGGATCCGATTGCCAGCAAAGAACGCGTCAGATGAAAACCGGTTGAGCTTTCGTAATTGTAAGGGTCAAGCCAGGAATAAATGCGGCCGAACTGGTACTGCTTTACACCAAGATATTTTTCCAGGACAGTCGGATGCCAGAGTACCAAGTAAAAAATAAGGCCAATTAATACACTTGCACTTCCAAAAAGAGGGAAAAGAATTTTCCATGTAATCCCTGAAACAAAAATCATTCCAAGCAAAATGGAAATCAGTACAAGCGATGTGCCAAGATCGGGCTGCTGCATAATTAACAGCAAGGGCAAAGCTGTTGCAGCGCCAAGCTTTATAAGCAAAACCAAATCACTTTGAAACGTTTTAACCGGGTTTTTACTGTGGTGGTTCACCAAAATTCGAGACAATGTTAAAACAAGAAACACTTTAAAAAACTCGGACGGCTGAATTTGTCCAATTCCGGGAAATCGATACCAGCTTTTTGCTCCATTAATCGTCGGCGCAATAGATGATGGCGCGATAACCAGGAAAAGCAGCAAAAAAATGCCAATGCCATACAAATACCAGGACATGCCGTGAAATTGGTCCGAATCAAATCGAATAAATAAAATAATAATTCCAATGCCAACCACATACCAGATAATCTGCCGGATCACAAAGTTTGTTCCGTACTGGCCTGTAGTTTGCGCACTGTAAATAGCAACGCAGCTCACAACAAACAACATGAGCAATATTAAAATCAACCCATAATCAATACGGCTTGACTGCTGTTGAGAATTCATGTAAATTCCTCTTTCTTGTAGAAATAGACCATCTATTATTATAACGCTATTGCTTGTTTGCACAACAGCCAAACGATTCAGAATCAAAAAAATGCACAAAAAGCATTCTATAATAATTACAAAAAAAGAAACACGAGAAGGAAAAAACGTTTTAACTGAACGCCCTTAAACCAAATAAAAAAAACAAACTCCGCTTTAAAGCGGAGTTTACTTGCTTGTTTTTTAAAATACGCCGTCCAGCTTTTCTAATTGTTTTTTGAGCTTTTCTGTATCAAGGCTATCACCAATCATAACAATGACCGGCAGCCGTTTAATTGGCTGCTCCTGGAAAAACGGAACCCCATACGCATATTGAAAAAGTTCCGGGCGTTCAAAAGAATCTTCAAACTTCACAAACCCTTTTATACGCAAAATAGAATCCGGAAGTTCAGCCACCCATTTAATAAACTCAGCCCGCGGAACATGATTAACAAACTCATAGGCAAAAGTCCTTATACGAAGCTGATTGCTGGCATGATGGCTTTCTGCCGTCCGGCTGCCTTTGCCAAAAGCAAGGTCGCCACTCACTTTCCCGAATACCATTTCCTGTAAGTTAACTGTTTCATTTAAGGAGCGAATTTCTTCTTTTATCACGTCAAGAGACTGCTTTGTTACCAAATCAGTTTTGGTGAGTGCAACCACATCACTCCAGCGGGCCTGGTCTTCCATAAGCTTTCGGTGAGCAATTGGCAAACGGTGCCTGTCCTGCCAGCGAGCGCAGTCAACAAGTGTAATAATGCCTTTGACCTGAACTTGCATAGCGATTGATGGCGATGTACAAGCATCCAGCACTTCCATAGGATGAGCTGCTCCCGTTGTTTCAATGTAAATTACATCAGGTTTATGTTCTTTATATAAAGCTAAAAGCTCTACTTCAATTTCGTCTTTAATTGTGCAGCAAATACAGCCATTTAGCAGGTCTCGAACCGGGGTTCCATCTCCAATCAAAGCAGTATCTACCGACAAAGAACCTATTTCATTCATTAAAACGGCAGTTTTGCGCTCTTCTTGCTTTTCTTTTTCAAGCAAATTAAGCAAAAGCGTGGTTTTTCCGCTGCCAAGAAACCCTCCGATAATATAAACTTCTGTTTTCATCTTGCTTCACCTTTCCCAAAACGTAACTTTTACGATTTAAATGTTTCGTTTTATAGTACCATGGACAAAACAAAAAAAACAGGAGAAGCATCCCCCGCTCTATTCTTGTTTTACGACCATTGTCATTTTTTCTGTAATAAGCGTTAAGAGTGCCGCTAGATCTGCGTCGTGTTTTTCCCCCTGCGAGTAAACTTCCTGCATCACTTCAAGCAAAGCCTGCTGTTCCTGAGACATTACCATTCTCCTTTTATCTTCTTAACTAGTTATTGTCCCATTCCCGAAGTTTTGCCCATCGAAACAGGATAAAGAAAATATTTTACTGCACTTGCTCTTCTGTTACCAGCCAGTCTTGCGCCCAGTGTTCAATTTCTCGAACAACCGCTTGTAAAGCAAGGCCCTTTTGAGTTAATTTATATTCTACGCGCACTGGCACTTGTGCGTATACTTTTCTTGTGATCAAGCCTTCGTCTTCCAGTTCTTTTAACCGCTCCGTTAATAGCTTGCCGCTAATCGGGAATCCAGCTTTAATTTCTGAAAAACGCTGTGGACCGTTTAAAAGCTGTTTAATCACAAGGCCTGTCCACCTTTTGCCAAGAAGCTGCATAGCTTTTTCCACTTTCGGACAAAGACTCACATTCTTCACCTCTTTTATCTTATTTTATTACATTTAAGATTTTTTGGAAATAACATCTTTTTACTTTTTTAGGTTTCATTGTTTATCTTTCTAAAAAAACTCTTTTCCAACTTGTGCTTGACTGTTTATGCAATATGTATTTAGCGGCGTTTTACAGCCATGTATTTAAATTACTGAGTAAAAAAACACTTTTATTAAATTAGTTTTTTAATTGGTGCGTTTTCAACTATCCACATTTAAAATAGTCGCTTTTGTTAAACTAGAAACTCATTAACCAGCAAAAACGCTTCATATAAAATGAAACGCTTTACTGATATTTTAGCAATGGTTTCTTTCATTTTTACAAAAGAAAGGTGAAAATCAAAACCTCATCTTGCAGCACCGAGAAAAAAACCATTTAAATAAAATAAAAACCGGTCTCCCGGTTTTTATTTTTAAAGAATACATGTGTGTTTTTAATTGTGTTATCGCCGCCACTTAATTTTCAGCCCATTTTAAGTCAGGTTTATATTTTATAGCGGATTTCCTGATAATCAACTCCGGCTTCATTACAATTTTTTCTTTTTTTGCTTGAACTCCGTTAATTTCATCGATCAGCAAA
Organism: Domibacillus sp.; assembly: GCA_031177795.1. GTDB lineage: Bacteria > Bacillota > Bacilli > Bacillales > Domibacillaceae > Domibacillus. The sequence goes on along the minus strand of JAPSKG010000005.1, from coordinate 2,754 downwards.
TCTGTAATGAGTTGGCCCATTTTCTGAATCGGCTGTGCGATCGTGGTTAAAGAAGGATCATTTATCACTGCCAGCATCGTGTTGTCAAAGCCAACGATTGACATGTCATTCGGCAGCGAAAAACCCTGTTCTTTCAAGCCTTGAATTAATCCAATCGCCACTAAATCATTTACAGCGAAAAATGCTGTCATTTTCGATATTTCAGAAAGCTGTTCTTTTACATTTTGTTTTGTTTGTTCAATAGACATATTGCCGGAAAAGATATTCGCCTCTTTAAACGGAACTTTGTGTTTTTTAAGAGCTGCTTTGTATCCTTCCAATCGCGTTTGTTCACACAGGTTATCGAAAGCGGCTGTAATAAAGCCAATGTTTGTATGGCCCAGCTTTAACAAATGCTCCGTTGCCTCAAATGCACCCTGGAAGTCGTCACAAAGAACCATATTTACATTAAAGCCGGGAATTTCTCTTGAAACAAGCGCTGTAGGGATCCGGTCTTTTTGCAAGGTTTTCATTACATTTATACTGGTTGCACCTGTTCCCAGGATAATCCCGTCTACGCTTTTTCGCTGAAGCCACTCAAGGTATTGTGCTTCCTTTTCCGGCAAATTGTCCGTGTTACAAATAACCACCGTATAACCAAGCTCATGGCCCCGGTCTTCAATACTCCTTGCCATTTCAGAAAAAAACGAGTTTGCAATGTCTGGAATTAACAATCCAATGGTATTCGTGCTTTTTCCCGTTAACGCCGAAGCAACAAAGCTTGGTTTATAGTTTAGCTCCTTCGCAACTTGAAGCACATGCTGAATCGTTTCTGTACTAATGTTTCCTTTTTTATTAAAAACTTTTGAAACCGTGGCAATCGATACTCCGGCTTTTTTAGCTACATCATAGATGGTTGTTCTCAACGCCATTCCTTCTTTCTACAACGGGCTGCTTTATGCAGCCCTCACTTATTTCAGTTTAATAAAAGAAGGAGACACATGCCAATCCTTTTATTTCTTTTTATGTTTACGGGCATCAATGTAAACCGCAACCGTGATAATGACGCCTTTTAAAATTTGCTGCCAGTAAGACGATACATTCATTAAATCAAGGCCATTATTCATCACGCCGATAATAAGAGCACCAATAATCGTTCCGCCGATTGTGCCAATTCCGCCTGTTAAGCTTGTGCCGCCGATAACCGCTGCTGCAATGGCATCAAGCTCATACATTGTTCCTGCTGTTGGCTGCCCGGAAGCAATGCGGGCTGTTAAAATCATTCCTGCAAGACCTGCTAAAAGACCTGCGTACGTATACACCAAAATCTTTACTTTTGTGACGTTAACCCCGGCAATCATTGCTGCTTGCTCGTTGCCGCCGATCGCATACACATATTTCCCAAACTTTGTTTTGTTTAATAAGATATAAGAAATAACACCGACAATTGCGAAAATAATGATTGGCACCGGAATGCCTAAAATCATACCTTGTCCCAGGAATTGAAACGCATCCGACAAACCGCCGATTGGGCGCCCGCCGCTGTATAAAAGGGCGAGGCCGCGTGCTGCTGTCATCATGCCAAGCGTGACGATAAAAGGCGCAATTTTTCCTTTTGCAATTAAAAACCCGTTAAATACGCCTGTTCCCACTCCAACCGCAATGGCTGCTAAAAGCGCAACGATCAGCGGATAGGTGCCTTCTTGTGCAAATGTTGCAACGATAACCGATGTTAAGGCAATAACCGAGCCGGAAGACAAGTCGATGCCGCCTGTGATAATAACCATTGTGACGCCGATAGCGACAATGCCAATGACAGCCATTTGGCGGACGATATTGATAATGTTGTTGGAGTTAATAAAATTTGGCTCTAACATGGTCATTAACACGACCAGCCCTATTAAAATTAGCAGCATGCCATATTTTCGGAACAGAACCCCTGCTTTTGATTCTTTTTGAACAGCCGCTTTTTCCTGGCTGCTAGTCACCGTTGATACATTGCTCATATTGGTTCCTCCTTGATCTTACGATATTTGTTGTTTTATTAACTCGCCGCGCGTGGCGTATTCCATGATCGCTTCTTGCGTAGCTTCTGTTCGGCTTAGTTCACCTGTCTGGTAGCCTTCACTCATGACAACAATCCGGTCGCTAAGCCCTAGAATTTCCGGCATTTCAGATGAAACCACAACAATGGCTTTTCCTTGCTTCGCCAGCTCAAAAATCAAGTTGTAAATTTCGCTTTTGGCTCCAATATCGATGCCGCGCGTTGGCTCATCCAGGAACAGAATATCCGGGTTATGAAGCAGCCAGCGGCCAATCAGCACTTTTTGCTGGTTCCCGCCGCTTAAGTTGCTGATCAGCTGATCCATATTTGGCGTTTTAATGTTCATTTTTTTCTTTTGTTCAGCGCAATCGCTTTCAATTTTCTTTTTGTCAAGCAGACCGCCTTTTGTGTATTTCTCGATGTTGACCATAATCATGTTGTCACGCACGCTAAGCGGCAGAAAACAGCCGGTTAGCTTCCGGTCTTCGGTTAACAGCCCGATCCCGGCGTCAATCGCATCTTTTGGAGCACGCATTTTTTTCTTTTGCCCGTTTACCAGAATCTCGCCTTCATCTGCTTGCATAATGCCGAAAATGGTTTCCAGAATTTCGCTCCGCCCGGAGCCCATTAAGCCGGCAATGCCGAGTACTTCCCCTTTGCGCACCTGGAAATTCACGTGATGGAATTTTCCTTTTTTAGTCAGGTTTTTCACTTCCAGCGCCACTTGCCCG
>JAPSKG010000195.1 GCA_031177795.1 Domibacillus sp. | reverse complement strand
ATCTCATCATTTCCTTTAACCGGAAGACGCAAAGAAAGTTCATTGCTATGGCGAACAGCAGACACGTTTTGGACAAAAGCGTGCAAACGTGAAAAAACAAACGTATTTAAAAGGACAAGAGCAGTCGCAAACAAAAAAACAGTGGTTGTAATCAAAAAAAGAACCCAGATAAACACTAGTTTGCGTCCATGCAAATAAATATCGCGGGGGGCATCAAATCCAATTACAGCCGCGGGCTGCTTCCAATTATCGTAAAGAGCAGTGTAAATCGTATGCGATTGCTCACCATTCCGCTTAATCCATATGGGTGATTGGGAAATGGTTCCAGAAAGCGAACCTTCCGCATTTTCAGGCACAATAGTGGTATCAACATCTTTAAGCCGGACTGGCACCCGGGTTATATGTGCAATAGCAGGCAAATTAAACAAGCGGCTTAAAAGGATAGTCCCAATTTGCTCGCCCTGGTTATCTTTTACAGGCTGTAACGCAATAAAAAACGCTTTGCCGTTAAATTCGTGTATATCTGAAAAAGGCCTGGAAAAAACGAGATCAGGATGTGCAGAAATAAATGAAAGCAATTCAGGAGAAGCCGGGCTGCTGGTTTTGTTTTCGAAATTCATTGTTTTTTGAAAAAAAGCTTTCTGGTTTTTATCAAGAACAAGCACCGATGACAAATTGTTTTTTAAAAAAAGATGATCATGAAAATAAACAGAAAGCTCGGAATTGTTCGCAGAAATAGCAGTTTGGACTGACTTTGCATTGGCTGAATCCGTAAGCTGGTTTGCTAAATTGTTTTTTAGTTTTTCAGCAGCAAGCAGCACGCGCTTCATGTCATCTTTTTCTTTTTCAGCTTCAAGAGCAGTAAAGCTATTTAAAATAAAAAAATGGGAAGCTGTATATAAAATAAAGATAATGGCTGCAGCAGCAAGCAAAAAAAATAAGCTAATTCGTTTTCGAAGACTCATCATTTTTCTCCGTATTAAAGTAATCCTTCTAATGTACTATATACGCTGGAAGCTAGCTTGTAAATATTCAATTAATAGTATAAAAACGCAAAAGGATTCCAGGAAATGATCGAAAACCAAAGAAGTTTTGTTTTTTAAAGCAAGGCTCTCCTTGTAACATGATTACAGGTAAAATATCCAACAACATTTTTATGTGAAAACGCAAACAGTTTCTGATACATGAAATTTGGGAACAAACACGATAGTATGTAAAAAGAAGAGTAGGAAAGGAAGATGGGATGTTCGATTCGTTATTATTTTATTTGATGATTATTCTTGTTGTCGGAATTTTTTCACAGTGGACAGCATGGCGGTTTCGTCTTCCAGCTATTGTTGTAATGTCTGTTGCCGGTTTAGCAATCGGTCCATTTTTTGGATGGCTGAATCCTAAAGATGTGTTTGGAGACTTGTTTAGTCCGATTATTTCAGCTGCAGTCGCCATTATTTTATTTGAAGGAAGTTTAAATCTTGACTTTCGTGAAATAAAAACGGTCCGTCAGCCAATAAGGCGAATTGTAACGCTTGGAGCGTTTATAGCCTGGATTTTAGGTTCACTGGCAGCCCATTTTGTAGCCGGGTTATCTTTACCAGTGGCATTTGTTATTGGAGGACTTTTTATTGTAACGGGACCGACCGTTATTTTGCCGCTGTTGCGGCAAGCAAAGTTAAAACCGCGCACATCGGCTATTTTAAAATGGGAAGGCATTGTAGTAGACCCGTTTGGTGCTCTTCTTGCTTTGTTTGCTTTTGAATTTATCAATTTTTTAACAGGAGAAGTTTCTGGAACAAAGCTGCTTATTTTCCTGGCAGCCTCTGCTTTTGCTGTGCTGCTTGGTTCTTTGTTTGGAGCTGGTCTTGGCAAAGCACTTGAAAAAGGGCACATACCGGAATATTTAAAATCCCCATCTGTTTTTGTTGCGGTTATTGCTTGCTTTGCGATTGCAGACGAAATTATGCATGAAACAGGGCTTCTTGCCGTAACGACAATGGGAATTGTAATGGCGAATATGCACATTTCTTCCATTAAAGATATGCGCCATTTTAAAGAAAACATTTCAATATTGCTTATTTCCAGCATTTTCATTATGCTGACAGCTTCTCTTACGATAGAAACACTAACTAAAATTTTTAACGTCCGGATTATTGCGTATGTTGTTCTTATGCTGCTTGTTGTTCGACCTCTATCTATCTGGCTGTCAACAATTGGAACGGATATGACCAGGCAAGAAAAAATGCTGGTTGGCTGGATTGCACCGCGGGGAATTGTTGCGCTGACTGTTTCTGGCTATTTTGCAGCTTCTTTGCTTGAAGCAGGATATAAAGATGCAGCGATTTTAACACCGCTTACTTTTGCTCTTGTGTTTTCAACAGTTGTTGCACATGGATTTTCAATTGGCTGGCTGGCAAGAAAGCTGGGATTGTCTTCAACCGACAAACCAGGCGTGCTTTTAGTGGGCAGCAATGCATTTACAGCAAAATTGGGCAAAGCGATACAAGAATTTAATATTCCAGTGCTTGTTGCCGATGAATCATGGCAGCGGCTTAGCGCAGCGCGCCAGGCAGGCCTGCCGGTTTACCATGGTGAGATTTTATCTGAAAGTACAGAATATCATTTGGAATTAACACCATATGAATACATGATTGCGGCAACGGACGACGAAGCTTATAATGCTCTGGTTTGTTCTACATTTGTACCGGAAATGGGGCGTGAAAGTTTATATCAAATTGCTGCAAGTCCAGAGCGAATTGAAAAAGCAAAAGAGTTTAATAAAACAGTGGGCGGAAAAATATTGTTTGACGCAAGCGCGCATTTTCAAGCGTTGAACGCACGTGCTCAAAGCAGTGATATTTTTCGTAAAACCGATTTAACAGAAAGATACACGTATGAGCAGTATTTAAAAGACAGGGATGTAGGATCTTTGTTGTTATTTATCGTCAAAGCATCGGGAAAACTGGAATTTTATAAACGAGATCATTCGCCTAAAGGCGAACCGGGTGATACGATTGTTAGCTTGATGCCTCCAGCCAAAGAAATCGCCAAAGCAAAAGAAAAAATCGCGGAACAGCGCCGTGAGCAATAAAACGAAAAAAGCGGCCCTGTAACAGGCCGCTTTTTTCTGACAGTAAATCAGAGAGAGTATGGAATGGATTTTTACGTTTAGCCGTGTTCACCGGCTTCTTGCTATTAATATAACTAAAAATGAAAGTGCTTTCAACAAAGTGTGCATAAAAAGCCATATATTCGACATAAAGCAGAAAATTTTTAACGTAAAAAAGAAAGCGCATTTTATTTGTTTCAAAAAGAAGTTTCTCGGCGTTTTAAAAATTTTTAACAGGTAAAACAAACGAAAAAACAACGCCCAAAAACGCAAGCAAACTAAAGCGGTTTTTGGGCGGGACAACTAGTAATTCAGCAGTTTTCTAAAAAGGCTGGCATACGTCTGGGTAACAGGAATTTTCGTCCTGTCTTTCATGATAAGCAGAAAAGTTGAATGAGAGTCCGGCTGAATTTCTTGAATAAAATGCACATTCACAATGTAAGAACGGTGAACACGGATAAAAGAATCATCGGGGAGCATAAATTCTAACTCAGTTAAATTCAATTTGTGGTAGCCGTTTCCTGAAAGTGCCTGTACTTTTGTTTTTCGCCCTTCAGATTCAAGATACATCACATCTGAATAAGGAATTGGATACCAGCGGTCTTCCGCTTTAATAGTCAGCAAATTTCTTGAAATTGGAGACGGTTTTGCCGGATAAATGGTTGTAACTGCTCCTTTTAGCTGATGATGGTCAAAAATCGGCACGGACATTGCGTAGTAAGGAATACCGTAAACGTCGCTATCAATGTAGGTAGATACCTGGTGCTTTTCAGTAAGTGCCTGTTGTGTGACACTGCCTTTCTTGATTGGATCCCCTGCGCAAATATGCAAGTCGACCAATCGGCTTGGCTGGTAATAAATAAATTTTTCATGGTCTGATACAGCAACAGATGCATTAGGCGGGAAAAATTCTTTCATTACTTCCATTAAACTAGAAACAGTCAGAGGGTCCATTTCTTTCACGTCCTTAAATTAATTGTAGTAAAATAATTTTATCATAAGTAAAAAGGGTGAGGCAGGATGTCAAAAGGAAAAACAAATGCCATGCGGCTGCTGGATGCTGCCGGCATTTCGTATAAAATGCATGAATACGAAGTAAAGGATGGGCAAATAGACGGCCTGTCAGTTTCAAATAAAATTGGAATTGAGCCGAAGCATGTTTTTAAAACACTTGTGACGCAAGGGTCAAAAGGATTTTATGTATATGTTATTCCTGTAGAAAGTGAGCTTGATTTAAAGAAAGCAGCGCGTGCGGCTAACGAGAAAAAAGTGGAAATGATTCCTGTAAAAGAAATTCAAAAGCAAACAGGATATGTTCGCGGGGGATGTTCGCCCATTGGCATGAAAAAAACGTATCCAACATTTATTGATACCCGGGCAGAAACATTAAGCTTTATAGTGATTAGTGCCGGAAAGATTGGTGCA
>JAPSKG010000194.1 GCA_031177795.1 Domibacillus sp. | reverse complement strand
CTACCAAAATAACTTCAACAAGGCCGGCAAACACGATGCCAAACTGATTAATGAAATAATCCGCTACGTCAAGGAAATTTAAACCGCCTTTTGTTGCAAATACAAGAGAAATAATAGCTGCTGAGCCGCCACCAATAGCAACTGATACCTTACGAGATACATTGAATTTTTCTTGAACACCTGCTACAAATGTTTCAACAATCGAGATAAGAGATGTTAAGCCTGCAAGAGTCAGTGAAATAAAGAATAAGAAACCGAAAAATCCGCTTGCGACCGGGAATTCATTAATAATTTGCGGGAAAACGGCAAACGCCAGGATTACTCCGCTTGAAACCACTTCATTTACCGGAACGCCTTGCTGCTGGGCCATAAAGCCAAGCGCGGCGAAAACGCCAAATCCGGCAAGCAATTCAAATGATGAATTAGAAAAAGCAGTAATAAAAGCATTGTTTGTAATATCTGCTTTTTTCGGCAAGTAGCTCGCGTAAGTTACCATAATCGCAAATCCGACCGATAAACTAAAGAAAATTTGCCCGTAAGCAGCAACCCACACTTTACCGTCAGCAATTTTTGACCAGTCTGGCTTGAAAAATGCCTCTAGCCCTTCTGCTGCACCAGGAAGTGTTAAAGCGCGGATAACAACAATCAAAAACAAAACAACTAAAAGGGGAAGCATCACTTTTGTAGCCGCTTCAATTCCTTTTTTTACACCAGAGAACATAATGGCAAGCGTAACTACCCAAACAAGCAGCAATGGTAAAAGAACCCCGTTTGCAAAACCGCCGAATTGGCCGGCATCCGCTACCTGCAAATAATCACCAAGCAAAAAGTCTTGCGGTGAATCTCCCCATGTTTTGTTAAAAGAGAAAAATGAGTACGATGTTGCCCAGGCAATAACTACAGAATAATAAGTAGCAATTACAAAGGAAATGGCCAGCTGCCACCATCCAAGCCATTCTGACTTTTTATTTAAACGCGCCATCGTCAAAGGCGCTGACCCTCGATATTTATGACCGAGAGTAAATTCCATGATAAGAAGCGGGATACCTGCCGTTAACAACGCAAACAAATACGGAAGGAAAAAAGCGCCGCCGCCGTTTTCATAAGCAACCGCCGGAAAACGCCATATATTTCCAAGTCCGACCGCTGATCCAACTGCTGCCATAATAAAGCCGGCTCGAGACCCCCACTGTGGACGATTTTGTTCCATATATAATGGACCTCCTTAAACGCACTAAGTGCCAAATTTTTGTATTTTCAGATAATTTCTGAAGACCATCTTTATTATAATCTTCTTTGAATTATACGTAAATATCTTTTTAAATTGTTTTTTTAAAATAATTATGGTAAAAGCGCTGATATTTCCTTTTCTTTCAAAATAAACCTGTCTGCATCCACAGACAGGCTTTTATTTACACTGTACCCGGCTTTTTCTTTTTTAAACCGAGTGAAAAAATGACAAGCAGGACAATTGTCATCATAAGACCGGCAACTACACTGCCTGTGAAACCAAGAACAAGATAGCCCGCTGCTGCCATCAACGCTGCCGCGAGCGCATAAGGGATTTGTGTTACCACATGATCCATGTGATTGCTTCCTGCTCCAGTTGAAGACAAAATAGTTGTGTCGGAAATAGGTGAGCAATGGTCGCCAAAAACGGCACCTGCCAAAACAGCTGCAAGAGCTGGAAGAAGCAGTGTAATGTCTGTTGCTGCTGCAATTTCCCCTGCAATAGGAAGCAGAATTCCGAATGAGCCCCAGCTTGTTCCAGTCGCAAATGCCATAACCCCCGCGATTATAAACAAAAGAACAGGCAGCAAACTAATCGGCAAGTTAGCTTTTTCTACTAAGCTGGCTAAATACGTTCCTGTTCCAAGTTCCCCAATCAGGGAAACAATTGTCCAGGCTAAAAACAAAATATAAATAGCTGGAAGCATTGACTTGATGCCTTCTTTTATTCCTTTATTAAACACTGTGCCTGTCTCTTCTGAAAAAGCAGAAGCCTGGCGTGAAAAAACAACCAAAGCTGCAGCCAGTCCGATTAACCCGCCCCAAAACAATGATTTTGCCACATCTGTGTTTTCAAAAATGGCCATTATTCCTGCATTTGCTCCGGCTGCCTGCTGGCCTGTATAAAACATTGATGCTATTGTTCCGATAATAAGCGCTACAATAGGCCAGATAAGACCACCTACTGTCCCATGGCTGCTAACAGGCAAGTCTTCTTTTAATTCTCCTGGAATTTCCCTGTTGCTAAAAACCACGTTGCCTGTTTGTATAGCATGTTGCTCATATTTTTCCATTGCGCCAAAGTCTTTGTTTAACACCGCTACAATAAACACCATGCCGAGCGCAGCCCATACATAATAATTCATAGGGATTATTTGCATAAATGCTGAAAAAGCAGTCAAGCCTGTTATCTCATGAGTTGCTAAAATCGTGCCGATTAGTCCAATAATATAAGCTCCCCAGCTGGAAACCGGAGCTACAACACAAACAGGAGCAGAAGTTGAGTCAATAATATAAGCCAGTTTCGCTCGAGAAATGCGGTGACGGTCTGTGATCGGGCGTGATACCTGCCCAACAGCAAGGGCATTAAAGTAATCGTCAATAAAAATGAGAACGCCCAGCAAAGCTGCCATAACCTGGGCTCCTGTACGTGATTTCACCCGGGTTACCGCCCATTCGCCAAAGGCGCGGCTTCCCCCTGAAACGGTAATAAACGCAGTAATAACACCTAGAATAAGCAGAAAAAAGATAATGTATAAGTTCCACATGCTCCATTCAAGCACACCGCCAGTAATGGTGAAAACATTCCCGGACAAATTTCCCCAAATAATTGAAGCAGCTTTTGCTAACCTGAAGTCCGCCAGTAAAAGCGCTGCTGCAACAATGCCTGCACTAAGCGATAGCAGAACACGGCGTGTTAAAATTACCATCACTATGGCCAGAACAGGCGGCAGCAGTGAAAAAAATGAGTTTTCCATCATAACCTCCTCTTGAACGCAAAAAAAAGCAATGAAAAGCTTTATTCATTGCTTTATGCGGTCGATTTCGTGTTCCATCGTACCAAAAAACACGAGCATTTGCCACTTTTGTTTACTTTGTCGGAATGCCGATTGTATTTGGATTGTAGTACTCTGGAACACTGCCATGCACAAGGCCCATAGCAACCGGAAGATTTTGTCTTACAATGGTTGTATCAACAGCAAAAGGAACAATAACTTCTACATTTACTTCAAGTGCAATGTATACTTCAACATACGCAGAATTAATACCAAACGGCTCCACTTTCGTTTTAACATTTGATGTTACATCCCCAATGGCATGAAAGCGAATGGGGATGCGCGGGCCCATATTTCCAAGTATAGCGTTGTTTGTAATTTGTCCGAGCGGTATCGTATAAGCAATCCCTTCTCCTTGCTCGGTTTTTTCTGCATCAATTTCCACACCTGAAAACTCTTCAAGTTCTCTCAAGTTTCCTGCTTCTGCCTGGTTTAAATTTTCTTCTGCAAGATCTGTTACTTCTGCCAGTACTCTATTGATTACCTCGGCATTGAACACAGTAGGTGCCCCTTCCTCTTTTCCGGTAATCATAATGTCTTCTATATCAAGATTTTCGGTAATTTCTTCACTGATTGCTTTTTGGAGGACCATGGAAGCGATTTTGTTTGTTTGGGCTTCTGCAAAGCTGATAAGTACTGGCTGAATGCTTCGGTTAATAAGCCAGAGAGCAAAAAAAGTACCAGTTAAAAAAAGGAACAGCGCAAGTAAAAAACGCTGGCGCGGGGAAAACTGTGGCTTGCTTTTCCATCTTCTTCGCCTGCGCATAAAAAAACCTCCTTTCCGCATTGTATGCGGAAAGGAAGGTTTATATTTGCAGAAGCTTCCACTCTAAAATGTCACGAAGAAACTCTGGCATAAAATATTTTTTTACTGGTGCCCGGTGCAGTTCAACAAAATAATGGCCATATGTAAACATATCAAGCGTAGCCAGCTTATATGTTTTTTTCCGGTCAAGCGGCTGTCCGCCAATTAAAAAAGACGATCCTTCTATTTCAATTTGGTCATAAACAAAACGGCCCATGATTTTCCCTCGGAATCCAAGTCCTTTAATAGACAGGTGGGGCCATTTCTCGTCTTGTGTCTGCCTTAGTACTTCCGCTAGCTCTGCTCCTGTTAATTCAATTAAACACGGATTAATTGGATGCGGAAGCAGTTTATGAATATCATACTTTGTTATGCTTCCTGCTGGAAGATTCCCAAGCACAACGCCTGAATTTAAAAACGAGCAATCGGCCTGGCACCACTCTGTTAAAGCTTCCGTTAATATCCGGGGCAATTCAGATGGCAAAAACCAATCACTTTTTAACTCTTTTTGAAGCTCGATAACTGGAACTGAAAGAGCTTGTTTTCCTTGTTTATCAAAAAAGGCTTGCTGCTCTTGTTCATCCGGCGGCGGGATTAAAGACTTGTTTGTTTCAAAAACCCGTGCCCGAATTTCTGTCACTTCCCGGTTTTTTTCGTCAATATCGATTTCTAC
>JAPSKG010000193.1 GCA_031177795.1 Domibacillus sp. | reverse complement strand
TTTTGTTTCATTAAAAGGAACAGTAATTACTTCGCTGGCAATGCTCTTCGGCACACCAGCAGAATCAGGCGTTCCTAGCGTGGAAGGACCGCTTCCGGCTGCAACAAGAACAAGGTCAGAATGACCATGATAACAGCCGGCAAATTTAATGATTTTATCTCGTTTTGTGTAAGCGCGAGCTACTCGGATAGTTGTCATAACCGCTTCTGTCCCGCTGTTCACAAAACGTACTTTTTCAAGCGCGGGCATTGCGCTTTTCAGCTTTTTTGCAAATGTTACTTCATGCTGTGTCGGTGTACCGAACAAAACCCCGTTTTCAGCTGCTTTTGTAATGGCTTTTGTAATATGGGGATGAGCATGCCCTGTTATAATGGGACCATAGGCTGCCAAGTAATCGATGTATTTATTTCCGTCTACGTCCCAGAAATAAGCACCTTCCCCTCGTTCCATTGAAACAGGAGCGCCGCCTCCAACCGCTTTATATGAACGAGACGGACTGTTAACGCCACCGACAATATGTTTTAATGCTTCTGCATGTAAAGACTCAGACTTGGGAAAATTCATGTGTTATAGCCTCCTGGTTACATCTTTCCGTATCATTTTAGACTTTTTGGAAGGAATGAACAAGGATCAAAGGCTAAGAACGCAGCGCCTTGCCGTAAACTCCACATGTTTTCAGACTGGCGTTTCGTGAGGTTGCCATTTTTAAATGGATTCGCTACGCTTATAAAAAAGGGGGAATCAAAATGTTGAATTTAACAGGAAAGCCGGCACCGCTTTTTTCATTGCCAGATCAAAATGGTGAACTTGTGGACCTTACTGATTTTAAAGGGAAAAACGTTGTGCTTTATTTTTACCCGAAGGACATGACACCGGGCTGTACAACAGAGGCGTGCGATTTTCGCGATCAGTACAGCGAGTTTTTAAAATACAACACGGCCATTTTGGGCATTAGTCCGGACCCTGCTGACCGTCACCAAAAGTTCATTGAAAAACATGGGCTTCCATTTACGCTTTTAGCGGATGAAAAACAAATTGCTGCCAATTCATATGGTGTTTGGACGCTAAAGAAAAACTTCGGCAAAGAATACATGGGGATTGAGCGTTCTACATTTTTAATTAACAAAGAAGGCATTGTTGAAAGAGAATGGAGAAAAGTTCGGGTAAAAGGCCATGTTGAAGAAACACTTGAAGCGGTAAAAGAATTGAATTAAGGAGGCAACAAAGGTGAACATCGTGTTTACATTTCGTCCGCCAAGAGAAATTCAAGCGGACCTGGAAAAAAGTTTTCCGGAAGAATCATTTTTCTTTTATAAAACAATTGAAGAAGCAGAGGTTCTTTCTGAAGCAGAAATTCTGGTTACATTCGGGAATGATCTGACAAGTGAACGAATTAACACCTGCGCATCGCTTAAATGGGTTATGGTAGCTTCGGCAGGAATTGAGGAAATGCCGCTTAAAACCATTAAAGAAAGAGACCTTCTTGTTACAAATGCGCGAGGTATACATAAAATTCCTATGGCGGAATTTACTTTTGGCTTTATGCTGAATCACGTTAAACGTTTTGCGGAACTGCGTGCACTGGAACAAGCAGAAGTTTGGAATAAGCAGCTTCCTCTTCAAGAACTGGCTGGAAAAGAAGTAGCGATTCTTGGAACCGGCGCAATTGGCCAGGAAATTGCCCGTCTTGCAAAAGCTTTTCGGATGAAAACAACAGGTGTAAATAAAATGGGGCAGCTTGTTCAAGATTTTGATCAAGTTTTTCAAATGGATCAATTAGAAACAGCAGTAGGAAAAGCGGATTTTATTGTAGCTGTTTTACCAAGCACTCCTGAAACAATAGGTTTGTTACAACCGCATCATTTTGAAGCAATGAAAGAAGAAGCGGCATTTATTAACATCGGCCGCGGAAATCTTGTATCGGAAGTTGTTTTGCTTTCTGCGGTGAACGACAACGAAATTTCACATGCATACCTGGATGTTTTTTCGGTTGAACCTTTGCCGCCAGCGCACCCATTTTGGAGGCATCCGTCTATTACAGTAACACCCCATATTTCAAGTATTACAAAGCAATATGTGCCAAGAGCGATAGAAATTTTCAAACACAATCTTCGTTGCTTTATAGATGGCGGGGAATATGAAAACGTAATTGATTTAGACAAGGGATATTAATGGAGAAAAAAGAAAAAACCGGCCGAGGCCGGTTTTTCTTTTTCCATTGACAAATAGACATAAGTATTAGTACACTGATTATAAAGATTATAAAGTAATAATCCTTTTCAGAAAGAAAAGAGGTGCATGGCAATGTCACAAACACATGTCCATGAATCACATGATCAGCTGAAAGATGCACTTGATACGCTGAAGCAAACGGGCGTCCGCATTACACCTCAGCGCCATGCGATTCTTGAATTTCTCGTCGAGTCAATGACTCATCCAACTGCCGACGATATTTATAAAGCACTTGAAGGAAAGTTTCCAAATATGAGTGTAGCAACTGTTTACAACAATTTGCGCGTGTTTCGGGAAGTTGGCCTTGTTAAAGAGCTAACTTATGGAGACACATCGAGCCGTTTTGATTTTGTTACCACCGAACATTATCATGTGATATGTGAAGCATGCGGCAAAATTGTTGACTTTCATTATCCCGGATTAGATGAAGTAGAGCAGCTTGCGTCGCATGTGACGGGCTTTTCGATCAGCCACCATCGAATGGAAGTCTATGGAACATGCTCTGACTGCCAGCATAAAGATTTGCATTAAAAACCTCCATTACCCTTTTGGGATGGAGGTTTTTGTTGTTCTGGTTAGTCAATCGTTTTTTTCTGGTTGTATTTCTCATCAAATTCTTTTCCTTCAAGTGAAGGGTCAAGTGTAAGAGGTTCATTACAATACATACACATGTCAACACGCCCTAGCACTTTTGTGGGCTTTTTACAATTAGGGCAAATCACCTGCACTGCTTTTGTTGACAGCATTCCGATCCAGAAATACACTACAGTACTGGCTACAATACAAATAAGGCCAAGTAGCATAAAAATAGTCATTAAAAGGAAGTTTTCCCGGAAGAAAATGCCGCCATACATAACCACAAAGCCGATAAAAATAAGACTCAACGCAAATGTGCGGATTTTATTAATTTTACTTGAATATTTTTTTGCCATCATTTCACCCTCCTACTCTTCACTATATCATATATTCCTGGTGGACTAGAGGCAGGAGTTCGACATTTTTTGTCGAAACTTAACAAGACTTAAAGCGAAATTTAAATGTCTGGGGGAATAAGAATTGGAAGACCTGTTGCGCCCGCTGTATCAAGAACGGACAAGTCAGCAAAATACACTTGGCGTTTTAGTGGTGGGGAAAAATGAACAAAACAAAGCATTTACGGAAAACTTTAACTCGATTCTTTTGATTATTGTTAAAGAAGCAGATGAAGCAGTTTTTATAAAACATTATGTGGACCGTCATGGCGAAACGGCCTCAATGTATATCATCACAGAAGCACAGTTAAAAGAGTGGCTTCTTCTTGGAAGCAATCGTAAAGTAACTGAATGGCTGTACCACGGGCGAATTTTGTTTGATAGAAATGACTATGTGCACGGGTTAAAAACAGAAATGCGTGATTTTCCTTTTTATGGACGGAAAATCAAAATGACAATAGAATTTGCAAAATTAATAAAGCGTTATATAGATGGAAAAGCATTTTTCAATGATGCTAATTATCTTGACGCTTATAACCATGTTCTTCATTCACTTCACCATTTAGCTCGGCTTGCAGTTATCGAAAATGGGTTTTACCCTGAATTAACAGTATGGAATCAAGTAAGGCACATAGAGCCGGAAATTTATAAGTTATATGAAGAATTGTTAAAAAACGATGAAAACTTGCAAAAAAGATTAGAGCTTCTTTTTTTAGCGAGTGAATTTTTAATTCATTCAAGAACGGAGCGAGGGGCTGTACATTTATTAACTTTAATGAAAGAAAAAGAATGGTGGAGCATTAACGAATTATTAAATCATGACGAAGTGATACATTATTCCGTTGATCTTGTTACGCTAGTGGAGTATTTAATTGAGCGCCAGCTTATACAAGTTGTTTCTGTACAAACAAAAGGCCAGGGAGTTTTTCATCGTTACTATCAAATAAAAAAAGAACATTAATAGATCAAAAAGTATTGACCTCTATATAAAAAAGATGATATATTAATAAGCGTCGCTGAAAGGAACAAAAAAACAGCTGATAACTTTTTTGAAAAGTACTTGACTGATATATTTAGTTTTGGTATTATTAAAAAGTCGCTGTTCTGAGTTTAAAAACATCGGCGCTCATTTTATATTGAACCTTGAAAACTAAACAAAATCAATAAAAACGTCAACGTTTTAAGCAACAAACTTTCTATAGAGATGCTCGTCATTTCATAGAAAACAGAGTAAAGGAACATCGGCTACGTTCGCAGCGTCCTGCTGCAACACCGATGTCAGCACATCCATGTGCTAGCAAACACTTTTTGGAGAGTTTGATCCTGGCTCAGGACGAACGCTGGCGGCGTGCCTAATACATGCAAGTCG
>JAPSKG010000192.1:2541-4610 GCA_031177795.1 Domibacillus sp. | reverse complement strand
AACATAAATAACTGTTGAAATCGAAGCGGATTTTCCGTAGTCGTTTGGAATACTTTCAACAGTGATTGAAATTTTGGTGCCAGTCTTTATAAAAGAAAAAGATTTTATATTATTCGCTATCGGTGCAGAATTTTTTAATATTGCTTTTTGATCCGCGCTGTACTCATACGTATCACTGCCTATTACTATGGGAGAAGTACTGGTACTATCCCTATCGTCAATTGGTGCAGTGTTTTTTCGGATGTCTTTTTCCAGCAACTTTACAGCAAGCCTGACGTTAGCTTGATTATTAACGAGCGCAGAATGGTTCGTATACTGTTTTTGTCCTGAATAGTGCACACTGCCAATTAATAAAAGAACCATTGAAAGCAACGCACATACAACAACCAACTCAATAACTGTTACGCCTTTACTGTTCGTTATCAATTTTTGCACCTGTCACTCCTCCCATAACAGTCTTGTCTCCATATGCGCTTCCATCTTTGTTTTCGTTTGATCTTTATATACCTTTACTGTAGTTTTTCCATTTTGCTGAGGGCCAAAAATTTGCATCTCAACATAATAGGCCTGGTAGGGGCCTGCTATTGTATATTTGCCATCTACAGGAGAAGCCGGTTCTGGAAAACCAAGATTTTGGCTTATTTGTTTTACAGCCAATTGCCAGTTTGTTATTATGCCGCTTGTATTTGTTGCTTCTTCAATAAACGTCTGGGCAACAAACGTCGCGTCTGTTATTGCCTCTGCCTGCTGATTTGTGCGTGCCGATTGGCTAAAGAAAGAAGCAAATGTTAAAAGTACAAATGAAAGAATAGTCAAAGACAGCAAAATTTCAATTAATGTCATGCCCTTGCTGTCTATCTGCTTTTTTACGATCATTCTCATACTTTTCCCACCTCTGCTCGTTCAAATATTCTTTCTTTCACTATACCGCTATTTTACTGTAAATAAAATGAAAGATTTGATGAACAACTTAAAATAAATTTATATTTCATCTCCGTATGTATCCCAGCTTTTTTTTACATTCGAAATAAAATACAAGGAACCTGTGATAATAAAAACAGATTGTTTAGGCGATTTTTTTTGAAACTGCTTAATTACTTTTTTGAAATCGTCTGTTATTTTTGCTTGCTGGCTTGTGAAAGAAAGATAGTCTTTTTCCTGTGCAGCTCTTGGGAAATCAAACGGTGCAAAATAAAGCTCATCTGCTGTTTCTTTTAATAAGCCGATCATTCGGTCTAGCGGCTTGTCTTTCATAGCTGCAAATAAAATGGTGGTATGATAATTTGAAAAACGCTGCCGGACTGTTTTCACAAGAGCTTGAATTCCTTCTTCATTATGGGCGCCGTCTGCAATGATTAACGGTTCGTCACTTAAAGTTTCAAAACGGCCCGGCCATGTGGCTTTTCTCAAGCCTTGTGCCACGTGTTGCTCTTCAATTAAAAACGAATAATAAAACCTCAAATAATCGGCGGCCATCACAGCCATTGAAGCATTTTGCACTTGATGAAGCCCGGCAAGCCCGGTTTCCTGCTGCTCACGGAAACTGTAAGAAGAATGAAAGTTAAACTTTTCTCCTTTTTGGGTTGATTCTGTCCACACTCCGTTAAAATCCCGTCCATAAAGATATAAAGAAGCTTTTTTTTCTTTAGCCGTTTCTTGAATAACCCGGAGCGCTTCTGGCTGATGAACAGCTGTAATTACCGGAACACCGCTTTTAATGATCCCCGACTTTTCAAAAGCAATTTCAGGCAGTGTCTCTCCAAGAAATTGCATATGATCCATGCCAATAGTGGTAATGAGAGATAAAACTGGATAAATAATATTTGTGGAATCAAGACGGCCGCCAAGACCTACTTCAAACAAAACAACATCGACAGGATGGATACTGGAAAAGTAATAGATGGCCATCGCTGTAATAATTTCAAATTCACTTGGGCCACCAAAAGATTTTTCTTCCATGTGATCGGCTAATTCACGGATTTTTCGGGCAGCAAGCAAAATTTCTTCATCTGAAATTGGAATTCCGTTTACACTAATTCGCTCGTTAAATTGTTCAATATACGGTGATG
>JAPSKG010000192.1:0-2531 GCA_031177795.1 Domibacillus sp. | reverse complement strand
TAAATGTACCAACTTCATAGCCTGCTTCTGTTAAAATAGATCGAAGCATTGCGGTAGTTGATCCTTTCCCGTTGGTTCCGCCAATGTGAATGGCGCGCAGCCTTCGCTCTGGATGGCCAAGCTCTTCCATCATGTAATTCATTCGCTGAAGGCCAGGCTTAATACCTGTCCGAAGGCGTCCGTGTATCCATGCGATTGCTTCTTCGTATGTGTTCATCATTTTTCTCCTTATATACGAAAAAGACGAATCGGCCTGTATGAGCTGATTCGTCCTTTCCACTTAGTTCTTTAAATCTGCAATCCGCGCTTCAACAGCTTCCAGTTTTGCACGGTAATCTGTTTCTTTTGCACGTTCTTCATCAACAACTTTTTGCGGAGCTTTAGACATAAAACGCTCGTTAGCAAGTTTTTTCAAAACGCGATCCACTTCCGACTGCCACTTTGCTTTTTCTTTTTCCAGCCGGGCAATTTCTTCATCAATATTTAAAAGTCCTGCAAGCGGCATAAACAACTCGGCGCCCGTTACAACCGCCGTCATTGCTTTTTCCGGTGCATCCGGGCTTGTTTCAATAACCAGCTCCTCTGGATTGCAAAAACGTTCAATGTAATAACGGTTTTCGGCAAGCGTCGCTAAAATGCTTTCGTCGTTTGCTTTTATAACAAGAGGCACTTTTTTGCTCATTGGTGTATTTACTTCCGCGCGAATATTTCGCACAGCACGGATGATATCAACAAGCAATTTCATATCGGCTGCTGCTTCTTTGTTTGTAAGCGCCTGGGCAGCTTTTGGCCAAGCCGCTTCCACAATGGTTTCACCCTGGTGAGGAAGGTTTTGCCAAATTTCTTCTGTGATAAACGGCATAAACGGATGCAGCAACCGCATTGTGTTGTCGAGCACATATGCAAGCACGGAACGAGTCATTTGCTTGGCTTGCTCATCTTCTCCGTAAAGCGGAAGTTTTGCCATTTCAATATACCAATCACAAAAATCATCCCAAATAAAGTTGTAAAGCGTACGGCCTACTTCACCAAATTCATATTTAGCTGACAAGCTTGTTACATTGTCGATTGTTTCATTTAAACGCGTTAAAATCCACTCATCGGCAACTGACTTTTTCCCGGACAAATCAATTTCATCAAATGTCATGCCGCCCATATTCATAAGCGCAAACCGTGAAGCATTCCAAATTTTATTGGCAAAGTTCCAAACAGCCTCAACTTTTTCAGTGGAGTAACGCAAATCCTGGCCTGGAGAACTGCCTGTTGCAAGAAAATAACGAAGTGAATCTGCACCATATTTCTCAATAACATCCATTGGGTCTACACCATTGCCAAGTGATTTGGACATTTTTCGTCCTTCTGCATCGCGTACAAGTCCATGAATCAGCACATCATCAAATGGGCGCTTTCCTGTAAACTCAAGACCCTGGAAAATCATGCGTGATACCCAGAAGAAAATAATATCATAACCTGTTACAAGCGCTGCTGTTGGATAATAACGGTTGAATTCTGCTGATTCCTCATCCGGCCAACCCATTGTTGAAAACGGCCAAAGAGCAGATGAAAACCAGGTATCTAAAACATCATTGTCTTGTTCCCAGTTTTCCGCATCAACTGGTGCTTCATGGCCAACATACACTTCGCCTGTTTCTTTATGATACCAGGCTGGAATGCGATGTCCCCACCATAATTGGCGTGAAATACACCAATCGCGAATGTTGTCCATCCAGTGCAAATACGTTTTCTCAAACCGGTCCGGTACAAAAGTGACTTTCTCTTCTGATTGCTGCAAATCCACTGCCGCTTTTGCAAGAGGCTCCATTTTTACAAACCATTGTGTTGATAAATAAGGCTCAACTACAGCGCCACTTCGTTCTGAATGGCCGACAGAGTGAACATGCTCTTCAATTTTAAATAGCACACCTTGTTCCTGAAGATCTGCGACAATTTGCTTTCGGCAGTCAAAACGGTCCATACCGTTGTATTTACCTGCTTCAGCGTTCATTGTTCCATCTTCATTCATTACTAAAATGCGTGGGAGGCTGTGGCGGTTGCCGATTTCAAAGTCATTTGGATCGTGGGCTGGCGTAATTTTCACTGCACCGCTTCCAAATTCTTGATCAACATAGTCATCTCCAACGATTGGAATAACTCGTCCCGTAATGGGAAGAACAACATTTTTACCGATTAAATGTTTATACCGATCGTCTTCCGGATGAACAGCCACTGCCGTATCGCCCAACATTGTTTCTGGGCGAGTTGTCGCCACTTCAATAAAGCCTGAACCATCTTCAAGCGGATACTTTAAGTGATAAAATGCGCCTTGTACATCCTTATAAATAACTTCGATGTCCGACAACGCCGTTTTTGTGGATGGATCCCAGTTAATGATGTATTCGCCCCGGTAAATAAGGCCTTTTTCATAAAGTTTTACGAACACTTCACGCACTGCTTTTGACAACCCTTCATCCAGCGTAAAACGTTCCCGGCTGTAGTCAAGGCCGAGACCAAGCTTTGCCCATTGAGACCGA
>JAPSKG010000191.1 GCA_031177795.1 Domibacillus sp. | reverse complement strand
AAAAAAGTAAAAGGCAGAACTTTTTTAAATGAAGAAGGGATTAATGAAAAAGATCCGCCATTTGTTTGTCAGCAAGGTTGTTCCAAAAAAACAAATATAGCAAGAAGGACTGAAAGCGCGGGAAAGTAAAAATTGATATTCAATACGGCGGGATTGGGCATCCAGGAGGGTCCAGGAATAAATATGTCTTCGCTTAGCAAGCTGATAAAATTGTATAGAAGTAAAACTACTGATGGGAGTCTTGGTCCTATGTTTTATGCAATCAATAAAATTCTTGGAAAATGGATGCCGGTAGTAACGCCGCTTAGCGTAGTTTCCGGCGTTGTTCTGGCAGAACATCTGTATTCATTTGCATTTATTGTTCCGTGGCTGTTTGCAGTTATGACATTTGTCGGAAGCTTAAATTCTAATTTTCGAATGCTTCATAACACCATTTCCAGTCCATTCCCAATTTTTCTCGCATTAATTATTCTTCACATTATTACACCGCTTTGGGCGTGGTTAATTGGAAACATTGTTTTCCCGGATGACCCGCTTACAGTCACGGGATTTACACTGGCGCTTGTTATCCCGACAGGTATTACAAGTGTAGTTTGGGTAACCTTGTATAAAGGAAGTGTTCCGCTGGCATTAGTTATTATCTTAATTGATACGATGCTGTCACCCATTGTTGTCCCCTTCAGCATGTCAATTCTTGCCGGGAGCAAAGTGGAAATGAATGCAGCAGATATGATCGCTGGCCTTTTTTGGATGATTGTTTTTCCATCTCTTTTAGGAATGATTGTAAACGAAGCGGTGAAAGAAGAAAAAGCAAGGCAGTTTAGCCAGCTGCTTTCACCATTTTCAAGATTAGCTCTACCGGTAGTTATTGCGATCAACAGTGCTGTTGTAGCGCCTTATTTCCGCCATATGGATTTGAAGTTTATCCAAATTTTATTAACTATATTATTTGTTGTTTTGTGCGGCTATTTGCTTTCGTGGGGTTTGGCAAATTTATTTAAGCAGTCACGTGAAAACATTGTAGCGCTTATTTACACAGGGGGCATGCGCAACATAAGTGCGGGTGCCGTTATTGCGGTTAACTTTTTTCCTCCTCAAGCTGCAGTGCCGGTGGTAATTTGTATGTTGTTTCAACAGATGCTTGCTGCATTCCATGGTTATTTACTGACAAAGGTTTACCGGCATCAGACAGAAGCGTAACAGGAAAATAAATTAGCGGAAAAGAAAAACGCCTATTCATTGAACAGGCGTTTTTCTTATTTAAGTTTGTTTTGTTTGCGTTCTTTATGGGCTTCTGCCAACTGTTCTGCATCACCTTTCATAAGAAAGAAAGTAAGAACACCGGAAAAAACAGAAGCGCCAGTTGCAATCAACAAACGGGTTTCACTGTTAATCATGGCATAGTCTTTATCAAGCATCCATACAGCAATAGAAAAAACAAGTATCATAGTCGGGACAACAAAAATAAACCGTTTCATTAGTAGAAGACTCCTTTCTTGATTTTTTATTTTATCATGTTTGGGGGAACAAAAAGCAGCCGTATGCCGGCTGCTTTTTTTATTAAGACAAAATGTCGTCAATCTGGCTCAGGTCTTCTGCTGTCAGCAAAAGACGGGATGCTTTTGCTGTATCCCGGATTTGCTCTGGATGTTTTCCGCCGGGAATAACGGAGTCAACTCCGTTTTGTGAAAGCAGCCAGGCAAGAGAAAGATGGCTGACTGTTGAGTTTTTGTTTGCCGCTACTTTTTTTAGTTGTTCTACTTTCGCCAGGCTGTTTTCAAATTCATCACTTGAAAACAGCGAAACGGAACGGCGCCAGTCATTTGGCGCAAGCGTAAATTCTTTTGTGTATTTTCCGCCCAGCAACCCGAATGCGAGCGGCCCATAAGGGATAAAAGAAATATCGTTTTCGACACAGTAAGGGAGAATGTCTTTTTCTACTGAGCGGTCCAGTAGGTGATAAGGCATTTGCAATGCATTAATATCGCCATGGACATTGGCTTCCTGCAATTGTTCAAAAGACAAGTTGGACACGCCAATTGCACGGATTTTTCCTTCTTCTTTCCATTTTACAAGCTCTGCCACAGCTTCACCGATTGGTGTTTTTCCATCTGGAAAGTGAATATAATACAAATCGATATAATCAGTTTGCAATCGTTTCAAGCTGGCTTCAAATGCTTGCCGTAAATAAGCCGGGGAGTTGTCAGTTTGCACAGAGCCGTCGGCAGTTTGCCAGTTTTGCGAACCTTTTGTAGCAAGAACAATTTCATTTCGAGGGCGTCCGCTGATTACTTGTCCGATTAGTTCTTCTGAGCGCCCTTTGCCGTAAATATCGGCTGTATCAAGAAAAGTAATGCCTTCTTCAAGTGCGGCTTCAACAAATTTTTTGCCGGCTTCTTCATTTATATTTTCAAATAAATTATGGCCGCCGACCGCGTTAGTACCAAGACCAATTCTGGAAATACGTAAATTTGTTTTTTTCAAAGTTGTATAACGCATCTTCGTTCCCCCTTGAAATTTTCTGATAGTTTCATTGTATAGATTTAGATAAGCAGAATCAAAGCATACAGCTTTTTGGGTAAGGCCGGTAAATGGAAGAATTTTTGTAAAATGAAGAGAGGATTATTTCGTATCACGAAGCTTTTTGGTATACTTATTGACAATTACTAAACAGAAATCAGGTGCGGAAATGAAAGAAAGAAGTCAGGCCGCTTTTTGGTCAATTCTGTTCGCGGTTTTTGGAGGGAATTTTTTGGCTGTTATGAATACATCAACCGTAAACGTCGCTATACCGGCGTTTATGAAAGAGTTTCAAGCCGACTTGCTTGCCGCACAATGGACCGTAACCGGTTTTATGCTTGCAGCCGGGGCTATTGCGCCAGCAACAGGGTGGTTTGGAGCGCGTTTTGGCTTCAAGAGGGTTTATATTTCTGCATTGGCGGGATTTTTTATTTGCTCCTTCCTTGGTGTATTTGCCTGGAGCATTGAAAGTTTAATTGTTCTTCGCATTATGCAAGGGATTTTCAGCGGTATGATTATGCCGGCAACTATGACGATTGTTTACCAAACAATTGAGCAGAAAAAGCAAGCATATGGAATTAGTTTATGGAGTTTGTCTGCCGTACTGGCGCCGGCACTGGGACCGGTCCTGGCCGGTTTTTTTATTGATGCAGCTGGCTGGCAAGCTCTTTTTTATGTAAACCTTCCAATTGCAGCAGCAGCAATTTGGGCAGCAGCAGCGTTTATTCCTGATACAGAGGCAGGAAGAAAAATACCTTTTGATTTACCAGGCTTACTGCTTTCTTTTTTTGGAAGTATTTTATTGCTGACTGCATTTGCTCAAGCGGGGTCATGGGGATTTGCAAACGGAAAAACAATGGCTGTTGCTGCCACAGCCATTGTTCTTCTATTCTTATTTGTCCGCAGGGAAATGCGCATTCAATTTCCGCTTCTTAATTTTGAAGTTTTGTCTCACCGGCGCTATGCTTTTAGTTTGCTGTTGAACGCAGTGTTGTCGGTAGGGCTGTATGCAGGAGCGTTTTTAGTGCCCATTTTTTTGCAAAGCTCCTTAAATCTCAGTGCGTTTGACACCGGGATAATCATGATGCCGGGAGCGCTTGTTATGGCTTTATTCACACCGGTAACAGGAAAGCTATATGATCGGACAGGCCCGATTCCCTTAATCGCCGCCGGGCTGTTTACAATGATTTTAGGCACGTACATGATGGGCGGATTAAGTGTTGAAACAACAGCAGCTTACGTTATTATTTGGACTTCCGTTCGATATCTCGGCATAGCGCTTTGCAACATGCCAATTACGAATGCAGGAATGTCTTCGATACCCGGGCAATTAACAGGCTATGCTTCCGCCTTGAATAACTGGGCACGCCAGTCGATTGCCTCTTTATCGATCGCCCTGTTTTCTGCTTTATTTGCATACCGTTCAGCTGCTCACATAAAAGAGGGAACAGGGGTGTACGCTTCATCTGCAGCTGCGGTAGGAGATGTTTTTTTATATTCGCTTGCACCGCTGTTTATTGCGTTACCGCTTGTGCGTTTATTAAAGAAAAAACGTCCGGCTTAAGCCGGACGTTTTCATTATTGGAAAAATTGGTAATAAACTTTTTTGCTTTCTTCAACTGATGAAACACCTTGTATAAACACGCGCCCATCTTTAAACGCAGTTACGGTATAAGGTTCATTTTTAAAGGATAGAAGAAAATGATTTTTATGCGTAATACTGGCGGTGTTTTCAACCGTTTCGGAAAGCTTTTGTAAATCTCGCTCTTTTATACCCTCTGGCCGGATTTGAACTGTGTCGCGCCCGCAGAGTACAGCAAATTTTGTTGTTTTTTCATAAGACAAAAACGGGTAAACCGGATTTGCTCCGCAAGAAGGGCAGTCCGCTTTTTTCATGCGGCTAACATCCATTGAAGAAAATTGGTTTTTCCATAAATCAAAGGAAAAAATAGTCCCGCGAAGTGCTTCAGAATTTCCTGTCAGCCACTTTAAAGCTTCCGCTGTTTGTACAGATGCCGTCATTTGAACCGCTGGAGAAATAATGCCAGCTGTGTCACAAGTAGCCCCGGCCGCTGGAACCGAGTCCATTAAGCAATG
>JAPSKG010000190.1 GCA_031177795.1 Domibacillus sp. | reverse complement strand
CAAAACCGCCGCAGCCACACTTTGCAGCAGGTAAGACGAACCCAAATCTACTTTTACTGTATTGTAGCGAGACGTCATAATAATTGACGCAATCGTTGCAAGCAGCGCAGAGTATAAATACACTTTCATCAAAACCCGGCTGTTGTTTACTCCTGAAAACAGGGAAGCGACCGGGTTGCTTCCAACCATATACACGCTTTTTCCCCATCCTGTTTTTGTCAGCAAAACGCCGGTGATAACAGCGAAGATGATGAAGATAATCATCGACAATGGAATGATTCCCATGTAATAGCCGTTCCCGATCAAGCTGTAAGCTTCACTAAATCCGGAAATCGAATTTCCTTTCGTGATGCTTAAAATGATTCCTTCAAACAAAACCATGGTGCCCAGCGTCACAAGAATCGGTGAAACACCGATTTTTGAGATAATAAATCCATTAACGGACCCGCACAAAAGCCCAACAGCCAGGCCGGCTAAAATAGCGCCAATCATCGGATACCCGTTGCTGAACATTGTCGCAATCGCCACTCCTGACAAAGCCGCGGTATACGTAATGGATAAATCAATTCCTCCTGTGACAATCACCACCATCATGGCAAGCGCGATCAAGCCAAATTCAGGAAGCTGAAACATCATGTTATTCAAGTTGTTAGACGACATAAACTCGGGGACTGTCAGACTCATCAAAACAAACAAGATGACGGCAATAAGACCCAGTGTGTTTTCTTTCGTCATTGATATCCTTTTCATCGTTTCACCTCTTTCCTATGCTTCTACTTCAATTTTCGATAGTTTTTCTTGAGAACGTTTGTATTGAATATGATCATAAGAAACCGCTAACAAAATAATGATTCCTGTAAACACTTTTTGCCAGAATGTATCAATTCTCGCCAGAATCAAGCCATTTTGAACAATGCCGAGAAGCAGAACTCCAAGAATGGTTCCCATAATGGTTCCTCTTCCGCCCATAATGTTAGCGCCTCCCAACACAACCGCTGCGATAACCATTAACTCAAGGCCAAGCATTCCATTAGGGTCCACCGCTTTTGTGTAGGCAGTCTGGGCAATGGCCGCAATCCCTGCCAAAAATCCCATGTAAGAAAAAACGAAAATTTGCACTTTGTCAAAGTTGATTCCCACCCGGACAGCCGAGTCTTTGTTTCCGCCAATCGCCATTACTTCCCGCCCGATTAACGTGTATTTCAGCAAATACCAGGTAAACAGCGCTACCGCGATAAACATAA
Source organism: Domibacillus sp. (assembly GCA_031177795.1). Classification (GTDB taxonomy): domain Bacteria; phylum Bacillota; class Bacilli; order Bacillales; family Domibacillaceae; genus Domibacillus. The sequence continues at coordinate 3,414 of JAPSKG010000190.1, read as the reverse complement.
GAATGACAATCGAAACGCCGAAAACCTCAAAGCTGGAAAATTTCAAGAAAACACTTGGAAAGCTGCTGCTGTTTAAGTACTGGCCGTTGGTAATGTATAAAACCAGGCCGTTAATGATGCTCATCATGCCGAGTGTCACGACGATCGCCGGAATTTGGATTTTTGCTACTAACACGCCGTTTATGGCGCCCAGTGCAATGCCGAGCAACGGGCCAATTAAGAATAAAAGAACAATGGAAATCGGGCTGTCTGGCATAGCGACCATTATTTTTCCCAGAATAACGCAAACCGCGCTGGTCACAGCGGCAACAGATACGTCAATTCCGCCTGTAATAATCACCATCGTCATGCCGATAGCCAGTATGCCGAGAACCGCATTTCCTTTAATTACATCCAGCAGATTGTCTGCTGTCAGGAACACAGGGCTTAAAAATGTAAGCAATATGCTTAACAAAGCAACAATCATTGCAATGCTGATTTCTTTTGATTTTAAAATGCTGTTCATGCCGGTGCCTCCTCTTGATAAAGCCCTTCTGCTTTAGGGCCAAGAAGTGCGTAGTTCATAATGTTTTCTTGTGTTGCTTCTCCGATGCCGATTTCTCCCGCTATTCTTCCGTGCCTCATAATTAAAATCCGGTCACTGACCGCGAGAACTTCCGGAAGTTCAGAAGAAATAACGATAATTCCCATTCCTTCTGAAGCCAGTTTTCTCATCAGCTTATGAATCTCTGATTTTGCCCCGATGTCAATTCCATTGGTAGGTTCATCAATAATTAAAATTTTAGGTTTTGTGGACAGCCATTTTCCGATAACGACTTTTTGCTGGTTGCCGCCGGATAAATCTCCTGCTGCCCGTTCTGGAAGAGCCGGGCGAACATCCAGTGTTTCCACGTAATGCTTGGCCAGCTGCACTTCTTTTTTCCGGTCAACCAATTTGAACTTGTTTCGAAGCTGCTTTAACACCGGCAAAGAAATGTTGTTAATAATAGACTGGCGAAGAACGAGGCCTTGTGTTTTCCTGCTTTCCGGAACGTACGCCACTCCTTTTTTCACTGCGTCTTCCGAAGATTTAATGACGACCGTTTCTCCGTTTATTTTCAGCTCTCCGTCATAAGGCCGGTTTACTCCGAAAATGGCTTGTGCCAGTTCGGTTCTTCCTGATCCCACCAGGCCGGTAATCCCAAGAACTTCTCCTTCTTTTAACTCAAATGAAATGTCTTTAAAATTGCCTTCTTTAGAAAGCCCTTTTACTTCAAGCAATGTTTTTCCCGTCTTGATTTTTTCTTTGTTTTTTTCATAAAGAACCTGGCGCCCTACCATGAGCTGAATCAGTTTGTCTTCACTTAATTCTTCCGTATCATAGGTACCGACATATTTTCCATCCCGCAAAATGGTAAAGCGGTCTGATACAGTAAAAAGCTCTTTTAGTTTGTGGCTGACAAAAATAATGGAGATGCCGCGGTTTTTCAAATCATTGATTACTTTATATAACTTTTCCACTTCGCCTGCCGACAAAGAAGAAGTCGGCTCATCCATAACGATCAGCTTTGAATCAAAAGCAAGCGCTCTGGCGATTTCAATCAGCTGCTGCTGGGCAATGCTTAATTTTTCAACAGGTGTGTGCACGTCTATTTCAACACCAAGTTCTTTCAGCGCTTTTTTTGCTTTTTCTTCCATCGCCGCCCAGCTTACTTTTTTCCACGGTTTTTTATTGCTGTCCCGCCCAATATAAATGTTTTCTGCCACAGACAAATTCGGGAACAAGCTTAAATCCTGGTAAATAATCGAGATGCCCTTTAATGTTGCGTCAATAGGCTTTTGGATTTCCGCTTCTTTTCCTTCAAAAGAAAACTTCGCTCCCGGGTCCGGCTTGTAAATGCCCGCTAAAATTTTAATAAGGGTTGACTTGCCGGCCCCGTTTTCCCCGATCAGGGCATGCACTTCTCCTTTTCGGATTTCAAGCTTTACATCATCCAGCGCTTTAACGCCTGGAAATGTTTTGCTTACGTTCGTCATTTGAAGCAAATAACCATTCACTGCTTTCACCTCTTCATATAAATGTTTTATTTTTTTATTGAAGCTGTTTTTGATAAAGGTCCAGTCCGCGTTCCTGGCAAAAAGCTGTTACTTCTTCAAAAGTCGGCAGCCCTTTTTGCGCTCCCGGCTTTGTTACTTTCATAGCTGCCACAATCGCAGCAAACCGGGCGGCTGATTCAATGCTTTCCCCGTCTGAAATTGCACAAGCCAGTGCCCCCGCAAATGAGTCGCCGGCTCCGACCGTGTCCACTGCCGTGACCGAAACAGGCGGAACAAAAACGGCCGTCCCTTTTTGGTAGACAAGAGCTCCTTTGCTTCCCATTTTAATCACGCTGTTTGGAACACCGAGCTGCTGCTCAAAATAAACCCCTGCTTTGTATGCGCTTTCTTCAGAATCGACTTTTATTCCCGTTATTTCAAAGGTTTCCTGAATATTTGGAGTAATAAGGTCTGCATATTGCAGCGCTTCTTTGTCCACTCCTTCTGCCGGAGCCGGATCGAGAATGATAAACATTTGTTTTTCTTTTGCCAGTTTCATTGAGTGAAGGATTGTGTCAAACGGAATTTCCATTTGAATTAAAAGCACGCTTTCTTCTTTTGCTTTTTTAAAATGTTCTGTGATGTCTTCTTTTGTTAATTCGTCATTGGCTCCCTTAATAACAGTCATGGTATTTTCAGCCGTTTTATCAATGGTAATAAGGGCACATCCGGTTGCCTGGCTTTCCTTGTATGTTAAAAGCGAAATGTCTACATTGTTTTCTGCCAGCGTACGGAGAATTTCCTGGCCAAACGCATCGCGGCCAACTGCGCCGATTAACTGAACTTGCTTGCCAAGCTTTGCACAGGCTGTTGCCTGGTTTGCTCCTTTTCCTCCGCTGAACATTTGCAGGCTGCGGCCAAAAATAGTGTTGCCATGAGCAGGATACTCATCGACATTAGCTACAATATCCATGTTAATGCTTCCTACCACAACGATTGGCTTCATACCATTCCCTCTTTTTGCAGGTTTGTTTGTTCAAGAAAAGCGTGAAGCTGCTGAACCGCTTCTTTTAGCGGAAGATCTTTTTTAAATAAGCTGGACGTTCCGCATACAAGCATGTCTGCTCCATTTTTCACGGCTTCCGGAATGGTATCAAATCCGATGTTTCCGTCCACTTGTATCTCGATGTTATATCCTTCTTTTTCAATTAAATTACGCAGCTTTTGAATTTTTTTGTACATAAGCGGAATAAACTTCTGGCCGGCAAATCCCGGATTTACCGTCATAATTGTTACATAATCCACTACATCCAGTACAAATTCCAGTTCTTCAATTGGTGTGGAAGGATTTAAAGCAACCCCTGCTTTTACTCCTTTGTTTTTCAACCCTTGAAGCAC
>JAPSKG010000189.1 GCA_031177795.1 Domibacillus sp. | reverse complement strand
CTGCTTCAAAAACATCGCTTTCTTTAAACTTTCCTGTTAAAAGTCCGCTGGCTAACGGAAGGCGCACAATAATGCCGACTCCTTGTTCTTTTGCTTTTTTAAACAATTCTTCCATAGGTTTTTGCCGAAAAATGTTAAAAATAACTTGAAGGCTTTTTACGTTTGGATTTTCAAGGCAAATCAATCCTTCTTCCACGGTTTCAACACTTACTCCGTAATAGCGTACCTTTCCTTCTTGCTGCAAGCGGTCCAGCACATGAAAAACGTCGCCATCTTTTAAAATTTGCGTGGCCGGACAATGGATTTGATATAAATCAATACGTTCCCGGTTCAGCCGCTTCAAGCTTGCTTCACAATATCCACTCACCTGGTTATATGAATACGTCTCCGGTGAATGAATATCACCCTGTCTGCAAAACTTTGTAGCTATGTAAATAGAATCTTCTTTTCCTTTTGTTGCTTTGGCAAGCAAGCGTTCACTGTGGCCGTCTCCATAAACATCGGCCGTATCAAAAAAATTCACTCCTTGTTCAATAGCATAGTTTAGCGCTTGAAGTGATTGCTCATCTGATGTTTTCCCCCATGAGCCGCCAATCGCCCATGTGCCAAAACTTACTTCGCTAACATTTAGTCCCGTGTTCCCTAGTTTTCTGTAATTCATTTTTATCCTCCTCGTTAACTCATCCAACTTCACAAAGAAAGCGCATTCAAATCATAACAAAGAATATATCATTAAAAAAGCATTTGGCTCTTTTCTTATTTCCTGACGTTAAACTTTACATTATTGCAATAATTTTTCATCCTGCCATTTAAACAAAGAGCTTGTCGCTACCTTAAAGAAAAATGCCTGCCCCCATTTAAAAATTCAGGGAACAAGCATAATATTACCCGCCAATATACGACATGCGAATTTTCTTCCGGCTGTTTGCGGTTTGCTCGGTACGTTCATCTGAGTATCGGTCGACGCGTTTTTCCCATACACTTTTTATTGCCCTGGCCAATTCTTCATCCGAGGCCCCGGAACGCAAAATGCTTCGTAAATCAAAGCCTTCTGTTGCAAACAAACAGGTGTAAAACTTTCCGTCTGATGAAAGCCTTGCCCGCGTGCAGGAAGAACAAAACGATTCTGAAACAGAAGTGATAAATCCAATTTCTGCTTGTGCATCTGTATACCGGTAACGGCCCGCCACTTCTCCAAAATAACTGGCTGCCACAGGCTCAAGCTGTTCGTTTTCTTGGAGCTTTGCCAGAATCTCTTTTTTTGTTATTACTTGCTTAAAGCTCCAGCCATTATCTGTTCCAACATCCATAAATTCGATAAACCGGAGCGTTATGCCGCGCTCTTTAAAAAAACGTGCCATTGGAACAATTTCATGGTCGTTCACTTTTTTTTGCACAACCATATTTACTTTTATTTGAAACCCGACTGATTTAGCGTAGTCTATATTTGCTAAAACACGTTCTGGACCAATGCCCCGCCCATTCATTTCACCAAATGTTTTTTCAGATAGTGCATCAAGGCTTATATTTAGCCGGCGCAAACCCGCGTCATATAGCGGCTGGCCGTATTGTTTTAGCAAAAGCCCGTTTGTTGTCAGGCCTACATCTTCGAGCCCGTCAATTTTTGACAACCCCCGAATAAAATCAGGCAAATCACGGCGCAGCAGCGGTTCCCCGCCGGTTAGCCGCACTTTCTTTACGCCGAATTCTACAAACAGCTTTGCCAGCCGGGTCATTTCTTCAAACGAAAGCAGCTCACTTTTAGGCATAAAAACGTAATCATCACCGAACACTTCTTTCGGCATGCAATACGTACAGCGAAAATTGCACCGGTCGGTAACAGAAATGCGCAAATCACGCAGCGGACGCTGAAGTTGATCGGTTATGGTCATAGCGCTCAGTCCTTTTATAAATAATGTTAACCTCCGCTAACAGGCGGGATAAAAGCTACGTGGTCTCCCGGTTTTACGGGTTCTGTTTCCAGTACATATTCTTCATTGACTGCTATCTGTACCGCTGAAAAATCAAAATTCGAATAAGTTGTTGCTGCCCATTGTAACACATCTGCTGCAGTTCCGGATGTCCATGGTAAACTTTCCTCTGGTTTTCCTGCCGCTTCTTTCAGTCCTGCAAAATAATGAAGATAAATCATAGCTGTTCACTCCCCGGTTTATACGACTGATCACCAATCCACTTTTCTCCATCTTCCCAGATTTCTTTTTTCCAGATTGGCACTACTTTTTTAATTTGTTCAATTGCATATTCATTTGCTTCATAAGCAGCTCTGCGATGCGGCGAAGAAACCGCAATAACAACCGCCAAATCTGAAATAGCCAAAGCCCCGATCCTGTGGACAATTGCCACACGTGATCCAGGCCATTTTTTTTCAATTTCCGCTCCGATTTCCGCTAACTTTTTTTCTGCCATTGGCACGTATGCTTCATACTCCAAATGCATAGTTCGCTTTCCGTTTGTCCATTCGCGGACTGTCCCGGCAAACAAAGTGACCGCTCCTGCTTCCGGCCTGGTTACATAATTCATGCATTTCATTGGCTCAAGCGGCTCAAACGTTACCTCAAAAGGCTTTTTTAATCCAACATCCATGATGAAACTCCTTCCTCTGATCCAATCAATAACACATCGACTTCATCGCCTTTTTGAAAGCCGCGAGTGCCGCCTGGCAGCACGATCAGTGAATTTCCTCGTGCAATCGATGTAACGGAATTTGATTTATTAAAGCCCGCCGGCCGGACAAAAGCGCCATCTGGTGTTGATTCATAGGCGGCTCGAATAAAGCGGCTAAACGGGTTTGGTTTTTTAAAATCTGCAGCGAGAACCGCTCTTTCATAAGGAAGAAAAGGCTTTTCGTTCCCCATCATCGCTAAAAAAGCAGGTTTTGCAAAAAGTTCAAATCCAACAAAACAAGCGGACGGGTTGCCTGATAGCCCAAATAAAAATGTGTTGTTTATATGTGCAACTGTTGTCACGCTTCCAGGCCGCATTTGCACTTTATTAAATAACACGTCTGCTTCAAGGCGCTTGTAAACAGCCGGCAAAAAGTCGAAGTCCCCAACCGACACGCCTCCTGTTGTAATAACTGCATCACATTCATCAGCCGCTTGTTTTACAATCGTAAAGCAAGCATCTTCATCGTCCGGCAAAGAACCAAGCAACCGGCACTCAATCCCCATCCGGGCCAGCTGTGCAGCAATCATGGGACCATTCGAGTTACGGATTTTCCCTGGTTCCAGTGGTTCTCTTACATCAACTAGCTCCGTTCCGGTCGCAAGCAAACCAACAACTGGCTTTTTGGCTACTTTTACGTTGGCATAGCCGAAGGTTGCTAGCACCGCTATGATGCCCGGATGAATAAAAGCGCCGCTTTCAACAATGAGTTCCCCTTTTTTGGCATCTTCACCCTTTAATGAAACGTTCTCGAGTGGCTCAAATGGTTTGCGGATCGTAAAAGCCTGTCCATCGATAACAGCTTGCTCCAGCATAACAACAGCATCTGCGCCTGCGGGCAGCTGGGCACCTGTCATAATCCGAACCGCTTCTCGCTCGCCAAGTGCATGCTTGGATACATTTCCGGCACCAATATGGTCTATTACACGAAACGCCACACGCGATTGTCCGGATGCTTCTTTTGTATCCGCTGACCGGACCGCAAATCCGTCGTATGGAGAGCGATCAAACGGAGGAACATGATGGCTGGCACGAACCGGTTCAGCCAAAATCCGCCCATAAGCTTTTTCAAGTGGGACCAGCTCGCTTTCAAGATGTGTCACCCGTTTCATTACTCTCTCAATTGCTTCCTTAACAGGAATAGGCTGTCGCTTTTCAACCATTATCATTGCCTCGCTTTCTTTTTCTCATGATATACTAGTTGCATCTTTTACTGGAAAGGATGACATTTATGTCTGAATTAACACACTTTAACGAACAAGGACGCGCTAAAATGGTGGATGTCTCAGAAAAAACGGAAACAGTCCGGATTGCCCTTGCACATTCCTCGGTTGAGGTAAACGAGTCAATTTATCAACAAATTGCTTCCGGTACAAATAAAAAAGGCGATGTTTTTGCTGTCGCCCAGGTTGCCGGCATTATGGCAGCCAAACAAACAGCTTCGATTATTCCAATGTGCCACCCGATCCCGCTAACCGGCGTAAACATTATATTTGAATGGGAAATTGATAAAGAAAAAAGCCGCTACCTTATTTTAATTAAAGCAGAAGCAAAAACCAAAGGTGTAACCGGCGTAGAAATGGAAGCTTTAACGGCTGCTTCTGCTGCAGCCCTGACCATTTACGATATGTGTAAAGCGGCCGGAAAAGAAATGGTGATTGGGCCAACCTACTTGCAAAAAAAATCTGGCGGCAAAAACGGTGATTACGAACGACCACTCGCCTAAGCCGTTTATTTACCTTTTTACATATTAATGAAAGAAACTAAGCGGCCTATCGGCTGCCCGGTTTTACATTGTTTTTTTCCTGCACTACTTACGTGCCACTGGTTTACACGCAAACACACCCGGCGCTTATTTAATTGCCAGCTTGAGCATTTGCTTTTTCCGGCTACCTTATATAAACATCCGACTTATCTTTTGCGTAAGTCCACAAACCTTTTCACTCAGCTTTTCAAGTACCTGAAATCAATGTTGTCGCTGCTGGCTGTTAGGCTTCTGGCTTCTCGGACTCAGCTGC
>JAPSKG010000188.1 GCA_031177795.1 Domibacillus sp. | reverse complement strand
CCGTAAGCTGCTGTAGCGATAAAGCAAGCATCCAATTCAACTTTCGCTTCATTGTAATCACTGGCATTGCCTGCTTTATCAACAGCATAAACGGAAATCAGGGTGCCTGCAGGCTGAGGAGTGATTAAAATGGAAAACGTTCCATCCTCCGCTGCGTTTCCTTCACCAAGAAGTTTGTCACCGGCTTTAATAAAAATAGTAGAGCCTGGTTCAGCCTCGCCGGTTGCAAGTGCATGAGAAGTTGTAATTTTATTTATCGTTGGCTTAACAGGCGGCTGCTTATCTTCCGCAACCAGAATTTGTACTTTTACGCCAATAGACGCAGAGTCAGCTAGCAAAACAGCATCGGCTGGTTTGTTTGCCAGCACCTCTCGATCAGCTGAAAAAAAAGGCTTGCTGGCCGCTGCCATTATAAAAGAAGTGGCTATGATGGTTTTAACAATTTTACTGGAAAACACATTATAGGGCATTTTTCGGTTCTCCCCTTTATATAAAGAAAACCACCTGAACAAAACAGATGGCTTTTTTCAAACTGGAAACTTATAAACCGGTGTAAGAAAGTGTGATGGTAGATTGGAAATTTTCAGTCGCACTTAAATTCTTTAAAATGTCATTATCAGTGTAGTTGTTTGTTGATACCGTGTTTAAATCCAATTTAAAATCGATAGCCTGGCTTGTTGTCTGCCCATTGCCGGTTCCAGAAAAAATGGAAGCAGGGCTGCTGATGTTATTAGAAAGATTAATCCCAGTACCGGAAGATACGCTGGCAATAAGTCGGGAACCACTTAACTTTCTAGTAGAATCAATACTAGAAACTAGATCAGTTGCCGTTGCGTAAATTTCGTAATTTTCATGTGAAGTAATTGATAGTTCTGGACTGACAATTGAGCCACTAGTATTTTTAGCTGTTGCTGTAAGAAAAGAGTCGTCTACTCTACCTGTGAGTTCAAGGGTGTTGAAATTTGTTCCAAAGCTAGCTGCGGGCAAAGGGGTAATAGTCGTATTCACATCAATGCTCTGGTTGCTGGTTTGTGCTGAAGCTGCGAAAGGCACTGCCAATAAATTCATTGCTGCTGCTAGAGCAACTGCTTTTCTTTTAAGACCCATAAAAACTCCCCCTTATAAATGTGTTTCTTTAGTTCTATATAATCCCGGGTTAGCGGGTTACATAAGTGTTAAACAAACTCAGAAAAATTGCAGTTTTATTTGCCTGCTTCTTTTAAAAGTTCCCGCCGTGCTTCTTCTAAAAAGCGTTTTTTTAAGTGCCGCTTGTACAAGAAAAAAATTAAAACAAGTAAAGCGATAAAGAAAAAGGCAAGTGCTGCCAGTCCCCAAGGAATCATAAACAGCTGAACTTGTTTTTTTTCAAATCGTTCACCGTCCATGGAAAATTTTACACTCGCTTTGTACCAGCCGATGCTTTCGGCTGTTTTCCAGGGTACGGTAATGTCTTTTCTGGCTCCAGGCAGCAAATTCACTGTTGGAATTTCAATTTTTTGTTCCGCTCCTGTTAAAGCATTTTTTAATGTGATAACACCCGTGGATTCCAGGTGGACATTCCCGTTATTTTGGGCACCCAGATAAAAAGCGCCGCCATTAAAACGGTCAACCGTAAATTTATCCATGTCCCAGTCTTTATTAACATTTACATTTCCATTTTTGTCTGTAACCAGTACATAAAGGACAGGAAGAATTTCAGTGGCAACTTTTGTAGATCCGCCTGAAGTATCCGGTGTGAATTTAAGGCCAATAAGGGCACGGTGTTCGCCTTGTTCCGCTTTTTCCGGTATCGTCACTGCCAGCGAAATATCTTTTGAACTTTTGGGTTTTAAAGAAAAGCTTTCTTTGTCAATCGTTGACCATTTAGTAACGGACCAATTTAAAGGAACATCATGTTTGTAAATAAGCTGGTTGTCCTTTAAGTCAAAATCTCGAACATCCACCACTGATTTTACTGTATTAGTAGAATCATTGAAGACAGTAAAACGTGCTTTTACTGTTTCGCCAGGTTTTCCTTTTACATCAATAATCGTATCTGAAACAGAAAAGCCGTTAAAACTTTCGGCATAAACACCAGGCATTTTAAAGGGAAACAAAAACATAGCCACTGACATTATCAATCCAACTAAACAAAGAGGTTGTATGAATTTCATTTTCCACTTCCTTTTACACCATTCGTCATCTGTTCAACTATTTTCCCACTACTATTTTACCTAGGTATAATAACAATTCTTGGAATAGACACTATTTTCCTTTAATAAAAATAAAAAATTTTGACTATTGCAAAAATAAACAAGAGAGAATAAGCTTTTCTATTATTTAAAAAGGCAATGTAATTTTCTAAAACAAAAATTCTTAAAAATTGCTTCAGCAGATGAAAGCTCTTTTTCAAGGTTTTTTGGCGCTTTCCAATTAAACAATTAAAGATAAATCGTTCGGTTAATAAGTTTTTAAAACGCAGTTGTTCCGCAACTTCAAACAAATTATCTGTTTCTATTAAAAAAGGATTTTGCTGAAATGGCTTTTTTCATGAGATTCAGGGTTTTTTATGAAAAAATTGCTTCTGTTTCCGTTAAAGACATACGAGTTTTGTAAACAAACTAGCTAAAAACAACTGATTTTTTACATTCCTGTAACGAAATCAAACATTCACCACATACCAGGTACACATTTCCTCCGTAAAATAACTTTTGTACGACGCGTACTACTACACTTACATGGGAGATGACAAACATGAAGAAAACATTAGTAGGAGCAGGCCTTTCTTTTGTCCTGCTATGCAGCCCGTTTCAACAGTCTTTTGCAGCCGAAACAACCGGGGAATTAAGGCAGGTAGATACTGTAGCTCACCGCGGCGCAGCCGGATATGCACCGGAAAACACCCTAGCTGCTTTTGACAAAGCGGTAGAAATGAAATCTGATTACATTGAAATTGACGTTCAACAAAGTAAAGACGGTGAATTAGTCATTATCCATGATACAACTGTAGACCGTACAACAGACGGCTCAGGAAAAGTCGGTGACTTAACTTTTGAACAGCTGAGAACCCTGGATGCAGGAAGCTGGATGGGGAAACAGTTTGCAGGAGAAAAGCTGCCGACATTTGATGAAATTCTGGACCGTTATCATGGGAAAACAGGTATTTTAATAGAAATAAAAGCGCCGGAACTTTACCCTGGAATTGAAGAAAGGGTGGCAGCAGAATTGAAAGAGCGCAACCTGGATCTTCCGCAAAACGAAAAAATCATCATCCAGTCATTTAACTTTGAATCTATGAAAAAAATGAATAAGCTTCTTCCAAAAGTTCCAATCGGTGTTTTAACAGCTTCTAAAGATAATACATCGCTTCAGAAGCTGCAGGAATTTGCAGAGTATGCCGATTACTTTAATCCTCATTACAGTATTGTGACAGAGGAGTTGGTAGATAACGTGCATACACTTGGCATGAAAATTTCTTCCTGGACAGTACGCAGTCAAAAAACAGCTGACTTTTTGCTGAATATGGATGTAGATGCCATCATTACTGATTATCCGGACTATGTTGACCCAAGAAAATAATGATTGCTTATCAATGAAGCGCATAAGGCTTGTTAAGCCTTATGCGCTTTTTAAATTATGTATATTGGAGCTGAAAAAACGCCGGAAAAGGCGTTATTGACCAGTTTTTTTTCTTTCGCCGTCGTTTCCTTTATCCAGTCCTGTTGCTTGATTAACAGCTTGGACGATCACATTCAGCCCCTGATCCATCGGATTCATTTTCGTGCTTTTTTGTCCTATTTTTTTCGATTTTTCTTGCTTGGCCATTTTATCACCTCCTGTTTCTAGGATGTAAAAAAAACAAAAAAATTATGCAAGTTCGGGCTGTTGACGAGCCATAATCATCTTGACATAAAAACGTTTTAATTTACCTTCTTCTGTAAACACTGCAAACAGGAAAGGAGTGAAGAAAAAATGCCTCTATGGCTGGTGTTTGCTTTTCTTGCGGCAGTGTCGGCAGCGCTGGTTAGCTTGTTTGGAAAAGTTGGTTTGCAAAATATTGATTCAAATACAGCTACAGCGGTTAGAGCGGTGATCATGGCTGTTTTTTTAATAGGTGTTGTAGCTTTTGAAGGGAATTTAACTAAAATTCCAGAAATCATAACAGAAAAAAGGACGTTTCTTTTTATTGTGTTAAGCGGAGTTGCCGGAGCTACCTCATGGCTGTTTTATTTTATGGCGTTAAAGCTGGGGAAAGTTTCACAAGTGGCTCCCATTGATAAATTAAGTGTTGTTATGGCAGCTTTTTTGGCCATTATGTTTCTTGGAGAAAAAATAACCATACTAAATGGAATAGGCATTTTACTTATTACGGCAGGTGTTGTGTTAACGGCAATAAGCTAAACGGACAACGAACAGAAAAACTCCTCGGCTTAGCCATTTTTTAAGTTGAGGGTTTTTCCGTATTTAATAGAACAACTGAAAGAAACGGTCATTTCCCTCCTTGATCAGGGAGGACAGCTTTATGTATGCGGAGACGGCAAAAAGATGGCCCCTGATATAGAGAAAGTTCTTAAAAAAGCGTATCAAGAAAGTCACGGAAAAGAAAAGCAAGAAGCGGAAAAATGGCTGGAACATCTTCAAGCAGCAGGAAGGTATGTAAAAGATGTATGGATAGATAAACAGCTAGTTGATTGATTATTTAAAAACAATTGCAGGTGCAATAAAGAAGTAAAAGGCTTCCAG
>JAPSKG010000187.1 GCA_031177795.1 Domibacillus sp. | reverse complement strand
CGCTAGCATTAAATCAAGAAACTGCCAGATAAACTTCATTCCGCCAACCGCTCCAGCTAAAATGGCAATCAAATAAACAACCCTCATAAACTTTGCGAATTTTAAGCCAAATAAATACTCGGCTTGTTTTTCTCCGTAAAAAACAATCACGAGTACGGTCGATAATACAAAGAAAAACAAGGAAATGGAAAGAATGCTTCCTGCAATGCCCGTTCCAACTATTTTAGCAAAAGCTTGAATAACCATGGTGGCAGCGTCTTCCGCCGGCACTTCTTTCCAAACACCTGACGTTAAAATCACAAGTGCCGTAGTTGTACAAATGATCACCGTATCAACCAGCACTTCGAAAATTCCCCATAAGCCTTGTTTGGCCGGATGGTCATTCATCGCTGTAGAGTGGGCGATTGGGGCTGTACCCATTCCTGCTTCATTCGAGTAAATTCCGCGTGCGAGTCCCCACCGGATAGCAGCAGCCACACCGGCACCGGCAAACCCTCCTGCTGCTGAAACCGGAGTAAAAGCATGGTAGAAAATCAATCCAAATGAAGAAGGAATTTCAGATATGTTCGAAATGATGACAATTGAAGCGCATAACAAATAAAGAATGACCATAACAGGAATAAACTTTTCCGTCACTTTCCCAATCCGCTTAATTCCTCCGTAACTAACGATTCCTACAATGGTCAGTACAATCAAACCTGTTATAACAGGCGGAACGTTAAACGAAGATTCCACAGTTGTTGATAAAGAATTGGATTGAACCATTGTGCTTGCCGCCACTTCAAGCATAAGAAAAAAAGCGAAAAACATGGCTACAAACTTCCATCCCAGTCCTTTTTCAATGTAATGCATGGGACCGCCCGTCCATTCTCCTGCTTCATTTTTTGTTCGGTATTTTAATCCAAGCACTACTTCCGAGTATTTGGTTCCCATCCCAATAAACGCAACCACCCACATCCAAAAAATAGCACCGGGCCCTCCCAGTCCAATCGCAACAGGCACTCCCACAATGTTAGCTGCTCCAACGGTCGAAGCTAGAGCAGAAGTAGAAGCCTGGAAAGGGCTCACAGACCCAGGCGCTGTTTCTTTTGCAAATATTTTTCCGAATGTTTGCTTTAGCACGTGCGGAAAATAACGAAATTGGAAAAAACCAATTCGAATATTAAGAATAAGGCCACATCCTAACAAAAGGATAATCATCGGCAGTCCCCAAACCCAGCCGCTGACTGAAGCAATAATTTGTTCAAATGATTCCAATATTGTGTCCTCCTTTGTAACTTCAAACGTTATTTTTCTTTTTTTCTTGCTTTAGAAAACTGATTTTCACCTTAAGTTTATATTGTTAGCTACCCTAATTTTGCTTCTTTAAGCATTTTTTCATAGAAACTTGGATTCAGATTGTAAAATACGTAATAATAACCAATTAATGTTATAAAAACCCAAAATTACACGTAAAGACTGTTTTTTAAAAACATTTCTATCACTTTTATTCTTGCTTTTTTTATCTTTAAATTTATCAAGGCTTCTCTTTTTTCCACAAAAAAAAGAAAGTCAGCAAGCGCTGACTTTCTAAGATTCTTATTTTAAAATTATCAAATTACTTATCCTTTTTAAAACGCTTTCTTGAATTCCATAACTTCTAAATCTATTTTTGTTTTACTTAGCCTCACTGTAAACAGGTTCCTTCAGCATTAAAACCTCGTTAATTTCTTGCGGTGGCACTCCATAAAGTTGTTTAGAACGGTAGGCGTGCACTTCTTGGTATACTTCAGCCATTTTTTCCATAGCCCATTCTTCAGATTTAACCGTTGCAGAGCAATAATAAAGTTCCATTTCATTTAACTCTTTTGTGACAGGGTGAATTCTCGTATATTCAATCCCGCGCAAATGCTTGAATCCTACTTTTTCATAAAACCGAACTCGTTTTCCTGTGTCAGGATCCAGCGTGGAAACGGGCTCTACTTCAAGAATAATGGGCTTATTTTTGTTTTTCAGCCGGTTGATCACTTTGCTGCCGATGCCTTTGCTCCTGTTATGACTATGCACGAGCATAAAATCAACAAACACATAGTCTTCTTTTTCAAAATAAACTAGTACATGATCAGGTCCTTCTTCAATCTTGTAAAGTGCTTTTTTGTCAGTTAGCAGTAAATCAAAATGCTCTTTTGATTTCATTTCGTTTGCAGGAAAATACTTTCTTAAGGCTGAATACCAAGTGCTCATCTGAACAAACCACTCCTTAAAATTTTCTCTTACCCTACTAATCTGTGCATAACTTTACTAATATATGCATACGGTTAATAATGTATGCATACCTTTATTTAAACATATTTAAACTATTTTTTGAAAAAAAAGTTTATTTTGTTTAATATTAGGGAAGAAAGACAAAGATTTGTTACTTTTAGTGAAGGATGGGGAAAAGAAATGGAGAATTCACAAAGCAGCAAAAAACTAACAGCTTTACTTGGATGGAGCCTGCCTGTTATCGAGGCGGTTGATAAGCTTGACCGTCCTTTTGTGGTGGTAGGACCGCCGGAGTTTGAACCGTTTGCAAAAGAAAACAACATTCAATTTGTTAGCTGGCAGTTTGAACGGTTAAATGAAAAATCTGGAGAGTTATATGAGCAGCTAGAAGCACTTGGAACAAAGCTTGCTGTTCCTATTTACGAAGAAACCGTTGAATGGGCTGGCGCTTTAAATGCGCGCTTTCAAAACGACCCGCGTATTTTCAACCGTTCCCTCCTTCTTCGAGACAAAGGGTTAATGAAACGAAAAGCCCAAATTGCCGGAATGAAAGTTGGCGTTTTTGAAGAAGCGTATAAAAAAGAAGATGTTCACCGGTTCTTAAAACGAGTGAATGAAGCATTAATTAAAATTGATGGAGATGTAAATGATCCAATTCATGTAAAACCTTTAAATAAAGCAGGCACAGTCGGCCACCGGGTTATACATAGCGCTTCTGATATCGATGCAATTCCGCAAGAAGATTTTCCTTGTTTGATGGAAAGCCATTTAGACGGTCAGGAATTTTCCTGCGAGGCTTTTGTCCACAACGGAAAAGTACGTTTTTTAAACATAACGGAATACGTAAAACTAGGTCATTCTAACTTTGTCCCGGCTTCTCCTTCTCTTGAGGAGTGGCGCCCGAGAATCAAAGAAGAAATTGACAAACTGGTTGCTTCTTTTGAAATTAAATATGGGGTTATCCATCCGGAGTTTTTTATTTCTCCAGACGGCACTATCAATTTTGGAGAAGTAGCTGCCCGGATTCCTGGAGGCCACATTTTTGATTTAATCGAGCGTGCTTATGGATTTAGCGCTTACCAGGCACAAGTTCTTTGCAGTGACCCGGATACAACGGAAGAAGAACTGGAAGCGTTTTTCCCAAAAGAAGTAGAATCAGCAAAAGGATTTGCAGGCAGTTTAATGGTTTACCCGCGAGTGAAAATTATCGACCGGCTTCAGTTCCCGGAAGAATTAAAATCACATCCTTATTTTGAAAAACATGATATGTTTATTCCTACATCAAGCAAAGTAGCTGAACGAGTTGGCTTTGGAAATCATTATGGAACCATCTTTTTCTTTGGGGAAGACAGCGAAGAAATGCGCAGGCTTATGCTAGATTATGAAAAATATGATTTCTATATTTAATAGATTTTTATTTTTAGTTTTTCTCTTTAATGTACTTTCATTTTTGATTTCTCGCTTCACTAAACTTTCATTTGGAAAACCGGATAAGAAGGAATTAAAGATGGAGGTGGCGAACCATTTCAAAGACACAACATCTTCTGGCTCCAAACCGGTTAGGGAGGAAAATAGTATGGGCACGGAAAGCAACCCGACAAAAACAAAATTTGAACAAGCGCTTGATGTTCTTAATGAAGCAAAGCCTTATGCAAAAAGCATGTATCAAACAGAAGTTTTTCAACAAGCTCTTGAGCTAGCCCAAACAGAAGAAGGATTAAAACAGCTGTTTGAATACGCCCCCCGCTTTGATGAAGTGGGTGTGTTCCATGGAGGCCCCTGGGAACAAGCGTCAAAGCTGCAAGCTCCTTTTGTCGGCGGTTCTTTAAAACTAAGAGGTGTACATTCTGTTGTGGAAATGCTTAGTGAACTTCGAATGCTGGCCATTGCCAAAGGCACGTACCAGCACGAAGAAGTAACGGCAGAAGAAGCAAAAGAATTTTTAAATGAAGTACTTGCTTTGAATTTAGATATTTTATTTCCTGCGGAAACCGAAGAAGCCCGGATCAATTCTGGTGAGCATATTGAACGTGCCGAACGACTTTTCCGCTTTTTGGGAGATGAACTTTCTTTTCAAGCCATTGCCAAGCAAATTGTAGCTGAAATAAACCGTTTGACGGTTCAGCGCCCCATTATGGTAAACCGCATTGTGAAAATGATTACCATGGCAAAACAAATGATGCAAACGGATATAGAGGAAGATGTAAAAACATCTTTGCAAAACTATTCAAATGCCATTACTTCGCCGACTCGTTTAAGCCAAAACTCGCCAAGTTTCCGAGAATACCGCTTAAGCTTGAAAGACGCATCGGAAAAAGAGTTAGAAAGAGAAGCAAAAGAGTTTGCCCAATCTATGGCCAGTACCGGGTTAGTTTCGCCTTTTCATGCCGTGTTTCTTAGATATTTAAATCGGTCTAACCGCACGCTTTTACCGACTGCCCTTAAATTATCTGAAACGGGAGAAGCTCTTTTAAACGCACAGCAGGAGCTTGTCC
>JAPSKG010000186.1 GCA_031177795.1 Domibacillus sp. | reverse complement strand
TTCAGCATTTTGTTAACTTAAATGATGACCGTTTTTTAAATCCAAATAATATGGTAGGGGAAATTCAAGATTACTGCCGTAAAACAAAACAGCTGGTGCCGAAAACAGCCGGCGAATTAGCGTCATGTGTTTACAGCAATCTTGCTATCATTTACGCCATTGCGATAAAAGATTTGGAGGAAATAACAAAAACAAAGATTGACCGTCTGCATATTGTCGGTGGAGGGTCGAATAACAGTTTGTTAAATCAAATGACTGCAAATGTAAGCGGTGTACCTGTTTACGCAGGACCGTCAGAAGCAACGGCACTTGGCAACCTTGTTATGCAAATGATTGCTTCTGGTGATGTGGCGAATTTGCAGGAAGGGCGCAAACTAATAGAAGATTCGTTTCCTGTTAGCGTCTTTAAACCTCAAAAAGTGGAAAAAGAAGCGTTAATTAACCGGTTTCTGCAAACAGCTGAATTGCAGCGCCAACATTAATTAAGCAAAGCCTTCAAGCCTGCTTGTTTAACAGGCCTGGCAAAATCGCGCAAAAAGTAAAACCAGCAAACAAGGGAAAAAAAGCGTTTAGTGACAATAAAATGATAAGGGAGCGAAGAAAATGTCCGTAAAACAAAATTATGAACAAGCAAAGCAAGCTTATGCAAAATGGGGAATTGATGTTGATCAAGCTCTGGAGACCCTGAAAAAAGTGGCCATTTCCATTCATTGCTGGCAGGGCGATGATGTGAGCGGATTTGAAGTAAATAAAAGTGAGCTGTCCGGCGGCATCGATGTAACAGGAAGTTATCCGGGAAAAGCAACAACACCAGAAGAGCTTCGCATGGACCTGGAAAAAGCATTGTCTCTTATTCCAGGAAAACACCGGGTGAATTTGCATGCCCTGTATGCGGAAACAAACGGCGAAGCAGTAGAGCGGGACCAGCTGAAGCCTGAACACTTTGAAAACTGGGTGAATTGGGCAAAAGAACAGGGGCTCGGCCTTGATTTTAATCCTACTTTGTTTTCCCATCCAAAAGCAGATGACGGCTTAACTCTTTCGCATCCCGACGAGGAAATCCGGAAATTCTGGATTGACCATTGCATTGCCAGCCGGAAAATCGGCGAATACTTTGGCCGCGAGCTAGGAACGCCCTGTTTAACAAATGTTTGGATTCCAGACGGGTACAAAGACATTCCGAGTGACCGCTTAACGCCAAGAAAAAGATTGAAAGAATCACTGGATCAAATTTTTGCGGAAGAAATTGACGAAGCATATCACCTTGACGCCGTGGAAAGCAAAGTGTTCGGCATTGGCTCAGAGTCATACGTGGTCGGATCGCATGAGTTTTATCTTGGCTATGCGCTGAAAAACAATAAATTATGCTTGCTTGATACAGGACACTACCATCCGACTGAAACGGTATCCAATAAAATTTCTTCTATGCTTTTGTATGCTGACAAACTGGCGCTGCACGTTTCCCGCCCGGTTCGCTGGGACAGTGACCACGTGGTGATTTTAGATGATGAACTTCGGGAAATTGCGCTGGAAATCGTCCGTAACGAAGCTCTTGATCAAGTGATTATCGGCCTTGATTTTTTTGATGCCAGCATTAACCGGGTGGCAGCGTGGACAATTGGCACGCGCAACATGGTGAAAGCATTGTTGTACGCCCTTCTTGTGCCAAACGATTATTTGAAACAGCTGCAGGAAAAAGGCAATTTTACAGAGCGCCTTGCTTTAATGGAAGAGTTTAAAACATATCCATTTGGGGCTGTATGGGATTTTTATTGCGAGCAAATGAATGTACCGGTAAGAGAAACATGGCTTGACGAAATAAAACAATATGAAGAAGCTGTTTTATTTAAACGTTCATAACCAAAAAAGAGGATTTGAAAAAATCCTCTTTTTCTATTGTTGAAAAAAGCGAAATTCACATTTGTTTGAAAAATTTTATATAACTTGTATTCAAAAATAAACAAACATATTGTATAATAAAACAAAAACAAACAGTAATAAAAACAAAAAAATAAATGGATAAACAAGTGTTAAACTACCATCAGCTGTTTGAGGGAAGGGATAACAAAATGAAAGTTAGTTTATTTGCAACTTGTCTTGTTGATATGTTTCAAAGCAATGTAGGCAAAGCAACAGTTGAATTGCTTGAACGGCTGGGCTGTGAAATCGATTTTCCGGAATCTCAAGTGTGCTGCGGACAGCCCGCTTATAACAGCGGTTACACAAAAGAATCCAAAGAAGCCATGAAGCGAATGATTAATGCGTTCCAGGAAGCGGAATACGTAGTTTCGCCATCCGGTTCTTGTGCGTTTATGTTTCACGAATATCCCCATGTTTTTAAAGGCGATCCTGTCTGGGAACCAAAAGCAAAAAAATTGGCAGAGAAAACATATGAGCTTACCCAATTTATTGTGGATGTTTTACAGGTTGAAGACGTTGGAGCAAGGTTTGAAAGAAAAGTCACTTACCATACGTCTTGCCATATGACCAGGCTGCTCGGAGTAAAAGAAGCGCCTATGACTTTATTGAAAAACGTAAAAGGATTAACTTTTACGGTGTTGCCAGGAAAAGAGCAGTGCTGTGGATTTGGAGGCACTTTTTCCGTGAAGATGGCCCGGATTTCAGAACAAATGGTGGATGAAAAAGTTTGCCATGTAGAAGAAACCAATGCGGATTATTTAATAGGGGCAGATGCAGGCTGTTTAATGAACATCGGGGGAAGAATTGATAAACAGCAAAAACCCGTTAAAGTGCTGCATATTGCGGAAGTGTTAAACAGCCGCTGATTGTTTCTGGAGGAGGAAAAAGGAAGCGCTTTAAAATGGAGGAATGTATGGATGGCAATGAAAATCAGCAATGAACAATTTAAAGGGCGGGTCGACAAAGGAATTCAAAACAGCTTTATGCGGGGAGCCGTTTCCAATGCACAGGACGGAATGGGAATTAAACGGCGCAATGCAGCGGAAGAACTGGGAAACTGGGAAGAATGGCGTTCGCATGGAGAAGAAATTCGCCAGCATGTGTTAGAAAACCTGGACTACTACTTGGAACAGTTAAGTGAAAATGTCGCCAGCCGGGGAGGGCATGTGTTTTTCGCTCAAACAAAAGAAGAAGCAAATGACTACATCCGGGAAATTGTAAAAAGAAAAAAAGCAAAAAAAGTTGTGAAATCAAAATCCATGGTAACTGAAGAAATCAGCTTGAATGCAGCCCTTGAGCAAGAAGGGTGCGAGGTGATTGAAACAGATCTTGGCGAATACATTCTTCAAGTGGATGATCATGATCCACCTTCTCATATTGTCGTGCCTGCTTTGCATAAAAACAAAGAACAAATCCGCGACGTGTTCAAGGAAAAACTGGGCTACCAAAAAACCTCCGCTCCTGAAGAATTGGCCTGGCATGCACGTGAAATGCTGCGCCAGGAGTATTTATCAGCGGATATTGGCATTACAGGCTGCAATTTTGCGGTGGCAGAAACGGGTTCTTTCAGCCTGGTAACAAACGAAGGCAATGCCGATTTGGTTACAGCCTTGCCCAAAACACAAATTACCGTTATGGGAATGGAACGAATTGTTCCGACTTTTGAAGAAATGGAAGTGCTTGTGTCTCTTTTAACAAGAAGTGCAGTAGGGCAAAAATTAACAAGCTACATTACGGTTTTGACCGGGCCAAGAGAAGAATTGGACGTGGATGGTCCGGAAGAATTTCATTTAGTGATTGTCGACAATGGCCGTTCCGAGGTGCTTGGAGGAGAATTCCAGTCGGTCTTGCAATGCATCCGGTGTGCGGCATGTGTAAATGTATGCCCGGTTTACCGCCATGTGGGCGGCCATTCCTACGGTTCTATTTATTCAGGCCCCATCGGCGCCGTGCTTTCTCCGCTGCTTGGCGGCTACGATGAATTTAAAGAGCTTCCATACGCATCCACGCTTTGCGGCGCTTGCACCGAAGTTTGTCCGGTTAAAATCCCGCTGCACAGCCTTCTCCATAAGCATCGGGAAGTAATTGTAAAACAAGAAGGAAAAGCACCCGTATCAGAAAAACTCGCCATGAAAGCATTTGGATTAGGCGCAGCTTCTCCCGCTTTGTATAAAATGGCTTCCAAAGTTGCTCCTGCAGCAATGAATCCGTTTACATCTGGAGATAAAATTACAAAAGGGCCCGGCCCGCTTAAAGCATGGACAGATATTCGCGATTTTCCGGCGCCTAACAAAGAACGATTCCGAGATTGGTTTAAAGATCACCAGAAAGGAGGCAAGTAATTATGACCGGAACAATCCAAAACCGTGATGCGTTTTTAAATCAAATTGCCGGCAGGCTGCAGCGCCCCCGAAGATCGGCTCCAGTTAAACGGCCAAACTGGGCGTTTCGGCCTCAAGACGCAGTATTAAAAGAAGCCGATTCAGATGAGTTATTGGAAGTGTTAAAAGAGCAATGCAAAAAAATCCATACCGATTTGTTCACAACAAGCAAAGAACGCCTGCCTTCCGTACTTGCTGAAGTTGTGGCCGGGTATGGCGGCGGCCCGGTTGTTACCTGGAAAGATGAGCGATTTTCCCGGTGGGGGCTTGACCCTTTAATGAAATCCGACTGGCCAGGCCAGGATATTGAGGTAGAGGAATGGGATTATACAAAAGGAACAGAAAACATACGTATAGCAGAAAAAGCCAATGTAGGAATTACAATCAGTGAAATTACATTGGCTGAATCGGGGACGGTTGTGTTGTTCAGTGATAAAAACAAAGGAAGAACAGTCAGCTTTTTGCCAGCTGCTTTTATTGCACTAGTCCCTAAAAGCACGC
>JAPSKG010000185.1 GCA_031177795.1 Domibacillus sp. | reverse complement strand
TAAATATGCTTTACCCTTGTGCACTAGATATACCTCTTTTTTTAGCATCTATGGAAACATCCCTCCTTATTTAAAACATATGAAACAACAGTACAGTGAACTTACACTTTAAATCATAGAATAAAGCGTTTTCATAAGTCAATGAGATTTTCTCTTTTTTATGAGATTATATGTCAAATTAAGCGCAACACTTCGCCGATAAACGCTTTGCATGGAATAGTAACTACGCACTAACTCATCGCTCGAATATTGCTGTCGGTTTCACTCTCAGTGGCTATAAAGAATTGGCTTCGAAAAAGAGGAAGTAATATGAATAGTTTTCAGGCATTCAATTAAAATTGCGTTTAATCCGCCTACCTGTTTTTTATTTTTACATCTCAAAATTATAATTATTTCGTTCCTGTTTCTTTATTAAACGCTGTTTTCACATAGATTGTTGCTATTTCTATAAAATGTCTAAATAATAAGCTAATATGCCATATACCTTAATAAAAATTTTTATTTTAATGTCCATAGATCCCTGTACTCCAAGATACAAACCATTTTACTTTGCTTAATACCCTGTTTGGGACCAGCAGGGTATTTTTCTTGTAAAAAATTAAAAACAGACCCATTTAGAGTCTGTTTTGATTGGCGGATACTTATAATTTATGAACATTAACGGCTTGAGGTCCTCTTTGACCTTGTTCAACCTCAAATTCCACTTCTTGTCCTTCATCAAGATTCTTATAACCCTCACTTTGTATTGCTGAGAAATGTACAAATACATCTTCCCCGCCGTCACGTTCAATAAATCCAAATCCTTTTTCACCATTAAACCACTTAACTTTTCCGCGTTCCATTACTTGTATTCCTCCCTACATTTTAAATCAATTTTATTGTACCCTAATGGAATTGTTTTAAACTTTTTACAAATGATCATTTGTTAATTTAAGCGCAACACTTCGCTGATAAACGCTTATGCGGTGTACGCCAGCCCGGGCATTTGCAAGGACAGTTGAAGGACCCGGCTCGTTATCTGTCACCTTGTTTCTTCTTCCATTCAGATATTTCTAAATTCCTTTTACAAAGAACTGGAGCGTCTACACTTATCTGAACAGAAAAATTAAGTTCCCGTTTCATTTCAAACAACGTTTTAGAGAGGGATGACGGGTCTTAGTATCGTGCGTTCACAAATATTCGGATTGACGCTAGGAGTTCTTATTACAGTTCTGAACATTCCTTTGATCTGGTTAGGATATAAACAAGTTGGAGAAAGGTTTGCCATTTTTCGATTATTGGAATTGCTTAACTGGCTCAGACAATGCACCATTTTGTTATAAAGTGTTTTTCTTGTATGTTAGTTAATAAAGCTCTTTGTCTAACTGTAAACAAGTGTGCAGCTAAACATTAGCCACTTTTTCTATATCGTCAATTCGGCTTTCTTCATCAAGACTTGGCACAAACAGCATTCCACTTTTTGTAAGAGAAACCATATGTGTTGCATCATGTTCTGCCATGCTGCCAGGAGAGTAAGTGGGATAATCTCATGCATCATCCTATTCCTCTTCTCAACGAAAGATGGAGGTGTTGCGATTTTCGTTTTGGAAATGGGAAATGTGTTTTGGAGACTTCATAAAAGGGTGAAAAACCACTATAATACTAGTAAAACCCCATGGGGAATCCATGAGAAAGTGCAGGGAAATTTGAACAACAAGTTACTCAAAAACAAAAGCTATTGCATACTGATGCTTGCTCAAGTCATTTCTAGCATCGGTGACTGGTTAAGTATTGTCGCTGTTATTACGTTAGTTGGTTTGGAATGGAACGCCAAACCAATAGAAGTATCCTTGATCTTTTTTTGTTTAGCCGCTCCAATGGCCTTGCTGGGACCTGCTGCAGGAGTGATCGCAGACCGGTTTAACAGAAAAAGTTTAATGATTTTTTCAGATGTTGTACGTGCCGTTTTTATTTTTTTGTTAACGATGGCCGACACGATTTGGATGGTTTATTTATGTTTGCTCGTGGTAGGGACTTTTTCCACTCTTTTTATTCCTGCAAAAAACGGGAAATTAAAAGAAATTGTCCATGACAGCGAAATGAAAAATGCGATGGCTTTTTCTTCTATGATCGATTCCAGCACGAAAGTAGCAGGGCCTTTGCTTAGCGGAGTTTTAGTTTCCGCTTTTGGCGCCCAGTTTGTTTTTTACATTGACTCCGCGACCTTTGCTTTATCTGCTTTTATCCTTTTTTTCCTGCCCAAGGCCTTGCTTTCGCTGAATGGCCATGAAGCGGATCAAAACAAGGACAGGCCTTCGTTTAAAAACGAGTTTAAGCTGGGATTGTCTTTTATTAAAAGCAGCACCTTGATTTTTGCAGGCATGCTGTTTATGGGAACCAGCCTCCTTTTTATTCAGTTTGCTGACTCTCAGTTAATTGTTTTGATTCGGGAGCTTACCGCAGCTTCTCCCAATACTTTCGGGTATTTGGTGACAGCATCAGGAGTTGGCATGGTGTTGTCGGGGCTGTTTTTAACGAAGAAAACAAATTATAACTCTTTTTCTTTCATGTTTTATGGCGCTTTCGGGATTGGAATCAGCTTTGGATTAATGGCGGTGCTGACACATTTTGATGCCGGCTTTTCTTTTATTTGGACGGCAGTATTAGGGTTTTTTTGCGGATTTTCAGTAAGTTTTGTGTTTGTGCCCTACTATGCATCCGTTCAGTTAATCACCCCGGCTCATATGACGGGCAGGGTGTTCGGCATTATTAACAGTGTGGCAACGACCGCCACGGTGATCGGCCCTTTGCTGGGAGGATGGTTATCGACCATTATTGGCGTTATTCCTGCTTTTGTCATTTCAGCTTTTTTCCTCCTTCTTCTTTCTTTTTCCGGAATGCTGGCCAAAAACAAAGCAAGAAAAAAAAGAGAAGCGGCTTCTGGAGCTTTATAAAAAAAACAGAAAAAGGGATGAATCAAAATTTCTTGATTCATCCCTTTTTTATTATGATTTTTTTAATAAAAGATAAATAAAATAAGGCGCGCCAATCAAAGCTGTCATAATTCCGGCGGCTATTCCTTCCGGTTCCACAATGTTGCGCCCGATGGTATCGGCAAAAAGCAGCAGCCATCCGCCAATCAAGATGGCAACCGGCAAAAACAGCTGGGCTCTGGGGCCTACGAGCGCTTTGGCTATATGCGGCGCCATTAAACCAATAAAAGCGATGCCGCCTGTTACGGAAACAGCTGCTGCAGCTAGCGCAACGGCCGTTAACAGCAAAATAATCCTTTCTTTTTCCACTGCTACACCCACGCCTATCGCAATAGACTCACTTGAATGCAATAAATTTAATTTGTTTGCTTTCAGTAACGTAAACGGAACAAGAATGAGAAGCCACGGAAGAATGGCCAAAATAAAAGGCCAGTCTGTTCCCCAAACATTGCCTGCCAGCCATTTTGCGATAAAGTCTACTTTTTCCCGTTCTGCCGATGAAATAAGCACGACCATTGTACCCGACATCGCCATTGAAAAGCCGACTCCCACAAGAATTAATTTAATCGGCTGAACGCCTGTGTATTTGCTGTAGGAAAACCCATAAATCAAACACGCGCTAATAAGCGCTCCAATAAACGCGATTGCAGGAAGCAAATAAATAAAGGAACCCGCATCAATAGGAAAATACAAAAAGAAAACGGCAATAGCCACTCCTGCTCCGGAATTCACCCCAATAATCCCCGGGTCTGCAAGATCATTCCGTGTTATGCTTTGCAGGATCGCTCCCGACACAGCAAGCGCCATTCCCGCCAGAACCGTAATGACGATGCGGGGCAACCGGATGGAAAATAAAATAAATTCTTCTTTGAACGTTCCTTCCCCAAATAAGGTTGGAATCAGCCTGTTATAAGAAAGGGAAGAATAGCCCATTCCCATACTTAAAATGATGGTGAGAAAAATCAATGCGCAAAAGCAAACCATTAGAAAACGCTGCTTTTTGATTAAAGAAGGATGAATCATGAGAACATTTTTCCTCCTTTACGGACAATCATTAAAAAGAAAGGAAGGCCCATGATAGCGACGATTGCCGGAACCGGTGTTTCAAACGGCGCATTCATGCTGCGCCCAAGCGTATCCGCTACAAGCATAAATATAGCGCCCACCAGTGCGGACATCGGCAAAATATAACGATAGTCTGTTCCAACAAAAGCACGCACAATATGAGGAATCATAAGGCCGATAAAAGCAAGGTTTCCAACCAGCGCTACAGAAGCGCCCGCCAGCATGATCACAATCACAAACAAGATATATTTTACTTTTGCAATGCTTTGGCCCAGCCCAATGGCCAGTTCTTCGCTTAAACTAAGAATGGTCAGCTGCCTGGATAAAAAAACAGAAACCACGATTCCTCCGATAATAAAAGGAGCAATTAGCTGAAGCTGCCCCCACGTGGTGCCAATAATCCCGCCGGCGCTCCACATGGACACATCTTTGGAAATATGAAAGTACAGCCCCACTCCTTCTGCAATCGCGTAAAGAAACGCGGAAACAGCCGCTCCGGCTAACACAATGTGAAGCGGAGAAAATCCTCTTTTTTTCACAGCGCCAATCCCGACAACAAGAATGGTGCCAACAGCTGCCCCGATAAAGCAAGCAATCATAATCACAAGATAATTGGCGGAAGGAATGAATGCAATGGTGATCGCGAGGGCGGCATTTGCTCCGGCCGTTAATCCCAGCAAACCAGGGTCTGCTAATGGATTTCTGGTCACCCCTTGCATAATAGCCCCTGCTACTGACAATCCCGCTCCAACCAATACAGCGCCGA
>JAPSKG010000184.1 GCA_031177795.1 Domibacillus sp. | reverse complement strand
ATTTTCTCTTCAATTTGAATCACTTCTCCTACTTCCACAGGCCGCTCAAACAAAATAATAATGCCTGACACAAAGTTGCCGGCTATATTCCTCATTCCAAAACCAATCCCGATTCCAAGCACGCTTAAAACAGCGCCAAGAGCGGTTAAATCAATGCCAACACTTGTGAAACTGATTCCTAACGCAATGATCATGACGGTATAGTAAATAATTTGATTAAACGTATAGCCAAGTCCCCGCTCAACATCGTAGTAGCCGTAAACGGGGATCAAAACAAATTCCATCAGCAACTTAACCAGTCTGTGGGCAAGTGACACAATCATCACAGCAACAACAATAAGAAAAAGTGATACGTCAACGCCATCCTGCGAGTACAGCGTGTAAAACAGCCAGTCACTTTTTGAAAAATAAAGCAGAAACAACAAGATGACAACGTAAAATGTTAGCCAATTAAGAAGGGACGAAAGAAAAATAGCCCTTCCTTTTTTCAACCAGTTTTTTCGGACAGCAAGCAATTTTAAGAGTTGGTTTAAACAAAAATTTCCAATGACAATAGCAAGGAAAAGCAGCATCACCCAATGGAAATGCAACGTTGAAAGGTTTTTCAAAAGCGTATCCATTATTTTATCACCTGAACTTTATGGAAACTTTCTTTATACGCTGATTATTCCCTCTTCAACTCGAAAAAAACAAAGCAGGGCAGCTGTCAAAAAAAGAGAATGGAAAAATAAATAATGGAAAGGAATTTAACATGAAAAAGTGAGGAAGGCGGAGGAACATTATAATTATTTTACGCAAACGAGTTTTTAAAAGCAAAAGCGCTTTGAAAAAACTGTCATCCGTACAGTACTTGTTTCAAAGCGCTTTTGTTTGTTGAAAATCAAGATAATCATCTTTGCAAATTGCCAATAAGCACAACTGCTATATATCCTGCGCTTCTGGCTTTATTGCTTTTTGCTTTCTGCTTTTCGGGCCCAGTAGGTGGCCAGAAGAGGCCCGGAAATATTGTGCCAGAAGCTGAAGATGGCACTTGGAACTGCTGCAAGCGGATTAAAGTGCGCTGCTGCAAGTGCGGCGCCGAGCCCGGAGTTTTGCATGCCGACTTCAATGGCCATTGCTTTTTGATCTTCGTACGACATCTTAAACAGCTTGCCGGCTAAAAAGCCGAGTAAGTAGCCAAGTCCGTTATGCAAAATCACAATGCCAAAAATCAGCAAACCGGATTCGATAATTTTGTCTTTGCTGTTGGACACAACTGCCGCGACAATTAAAACAATCGCAATAACAGAAATAAGCGGCAGCACTTCCACGCTTTTTCTTACTTGTTCTTTTAAAAACAGCTGCACAATAAAGCCAAGCAAGATCGGCAGCAAGACAATTTCCACAACGGACATAAACATAGCGGAAGCAGAAACTTCAAGCCACTCACTCGCCAGTAAATAAATAAGGGCAGGTGTTAAAAGCGGAGCGAGCAGCGTAGAAACAGACGTAATCGCTACAGATAACGCTGTGTTTCCTTTTGCCAAAAAAGTCATAACGTTCGAAGCTGTACCGCCCGGGCAGCAGCCAACCAAAATAACACCGATGGCAATTTCCGGCTGTAATTGAAGTCCTTTTGCAAGCGCATAAGCCAGCAAAGGCATTACGATAAATTGCGCGGCAACGCCAGCCAGAACTTTTAGCGGATGCCGGCCGACTTCTTTAAAGTCTTTTGCTGAAATCGTCATCCCCATTCCAAACATAATAAGGCCGAGTAAAGTGGGAATGTGCGGGGCAATCCAGGTAAATTGTGCTGGAAGAAAAAATGCAAATGCTGCAAAGACAAGCACCCAGACAGCAAAAGTCTTGCCGGCAAATTGACTTAGTTTTATTAATGAATTCATTTTATTCACCTCCATTTCGATAGAATAACATAAAAAAATCCTGATTTAGAAGTTTTTATTAAAATATGAAAATAAAAAACAATTTAATGAGCTTATTCTTTTTGTTGTTAAAAAGTAAGTAAATTCTGAAATTAAGAGAAAAAGCGTGTATAATCGGGTTACAAAGATTTTTGAAAGGGGTTACGGGGGAATGATTGAACGGTTGCATCATGAAGAAGAAGCAACAGCAGCTGAAATTTTAGCACTGCAGATTCCAGGCTATCAAGTGGAAGCATCATGGATCGGGTTCGATGGAGCCCCTCCTTTGCAAGACACGGTGGAAATGATTATGAACAGCGGCGAAACATTTTTCGGCTTTTTATCAGATGGGGAGCTGGCGGGTTTTTTATCATATAAAGAAGAAGATGGAGCATTGTTTATTCATCGGCTTGTAGTTCATCCAGGGCATTTTCACGAGGGAATTGCTTCAAAGTTAATGTGTTATTTTATGGAAGAAGCGGCAGGCGGCCGCGATATAAAAGTAACAACAGGTATGAAAAACGAGCCAGCACGCAAACTATATGCAAAGTTTGGATTTGAAGAAGCAAAAGTGTTTTCGGCAAGCCCAAATGTTGACTTTGTTCTTATGCAGAAAGTTCAAAAATAAGGATATATTGCTCGTATTTTCACAATGAAATAGTGTAAAATAAGCAAGTACGAAATTTTTGAACACCAGAAAGGCTGGAAGATAGATGTCATTAACAAACCATGGAACAATTCCTGTTGCTGTGTCTGCACGTCACGTGCATTTATCACAAGAGCACCTTGAAATCTTATTTGGCAAAGGCCATGAATTAACAAAACGCGCTGATTTATCACAGCCAGGCCAATTCGCTGCTGAAGAAACTGTAACAATCGCTGGTAAAAAAAGTGAAATTGCGCGTGTGCGTGTACTTGGGCCTTGCCGTCCGGCAACGCAAGTTGAAGTAAGCTGGACAGACGCAATGAAACTTGGTGTGCGTCCCCCGTTGCGAGAGTCTGGCGATATTAAAGGTTCAGAAGCTGTAACAATTACAGGGCCTGCTGGTTCGATTGAACTTTCAGAAGGCTTAATTATTGCGAAAGCTCATGTTCATATGACACCAGAAGATGCAAAGCAGCTTAATGTTGAAAACGGACAGGTTGTCACTGTGGAAGTTGGCGGCGAACGCCCGATTGCTTTCCGCAACGTTGTCATCCGTGTTTCTGAAAGCTATGCGCTTGAAATGCATATTGATACAGACGAAGCAAATGCCGGCTTTATTTCACAAGGAGCCACAGGCGAAATCTGGGCTTGATTTTTTAAAAAGGACTACTTACTTAAAGGTAGTCCTTTTTTATTTATAAAAGCACGGCAGCCGAATAACTCCGTGAAACAAATTGTAAAACCTGCTTTTAATGGTTTATCTGGCTGCAATCGGTATAAGAGGAAGAGAGTAAAGGAAAAGATAAGCCAGGTGATAAAAATGTTTACAGCAAAACAAATGGTTGCCCGTTTTTTTGGAGAGCGTTTTTACGATCAAGCTGCCCAAACTGCTTATTATTTACTTTTGTCCGTAGTTCCTTTTATTATTTTTATGCTTTCATTGCTTAGTTTTTTTCCGGTTGAACAACAAGCAGTTCTTGAATTTGTAGGCACCTATGCCCCAGGAGAGTCATTTAGTTTAATAAAAGAAAATGTGAATGCTGTGCTTTCCGCTGAAAATGGCGAAGTGCTGTCACTTAGCTTAATTGCAACTTTTTGGCTTTCTTCAATGGCGGTTCAATCGCTTAGGCGTTCATTAAATGATGCCCATAAAATTAAACGGGACCTGCCTTTTTGGAAAGGACTGCTCCGGGATTTTAAAGTTACATTCATCTTTATGATTATTGTACCGCTTTCACTTCTTATTCCGCTTGTGGAACAGTTTTTGCAGTCAATTGTGACGGATTCTGAAACAATAACAGCTTGGACTGGCTGGCTAAAAATTTGGACGATTGTTAGATGGAGCATTGGAACGCTGTTTTTAATGATTTTTTTTACAGCGTTTTATAAAATGATGCCAAACAAAAAACAAACGATTCAATTTGTGCTTCCAGGTGCGCTGTTTGCATCTCTTGGCTGGCAAATTGTTTCGCTTTTGTTTGGAAACTATGCAGCTGCGGTCAGTTACACAAAATTATACGGACAGCTATCGGGAATTATTGTGCTGGTTCTCTGGTTTTATTTAACAGCAGTGGTATTGTTGCTTGGAGGCTTGTTAAATGTAGAAAAAGCAAAGAAACAATGAAATGAAAAAAGCTGGCTTTTCTTTAAAAGAAAAGCCAGCTTTTTTAACTGTTGTCACTAAGAAAAGAAAGGCAGGTAAGATAAAAATTGTTTAAATACTGTTGCCGTGATGAAAAGCAGCTTTCTTCAAAAGCATCTTCTAGCAGGTCGAAGAACTCTTCATCTGCTTCAAAAAAATGAACAAGCAATGCTTCCTGGCTTTCAGCTAAAGGAAGCGCAAGGCCAATGAAGTACTGGCTTTTCATTTCCGGCAGCTGCCACTTTTTCTGGTTGCCCCAGTTTGAAAAAGTCCGGCTTTCTGTTTTTCTGCCGGCAAAAATAAAAGGGTTTTTCCAGGATTCCAGTGTGTGAACAACAAAAGGGCGTGTTGTGGCCGCTTTTGCTTCTTCTATATAATCAAGCCAGATACCAGGCTGTTTAATCATGGCATACCACTCATCAATCGCTGCTTCAATTGAATCATGAGTCACATAAGTGCTGAGCAGCGGAATCCAGGTATGGTAAAGGCGGTCGAGTTCAAATTCGTCTGCTTTCAAGGCAATCCAGCCAGGCAATCCGGCTTGAACTGCTTCAAGCTCGCGCTGGTGAATAGGAATGATATTTGTCATGACGCCCTCCTTTTTTCAATTGATTATAACAAAGGAGCTGAATGATAGGGAAAAAACAATGC
>JAPSKG010000183.1 GCA_031177795.1 Domibacillus sp. | reverse complement strand
AAATATGGTTTCGGAGCGGAATTGTTAAGCCGGCTGCTTGCTGATGGTAAAAGTAAGGGTTTTGTTCAACCAAGTCTCTTGGAACTATGCCATCTTGCAAAATGTGTTGCTCATGGTAAATATCATCTAAAAACATATTTAATGCTTGAACGCGCTGCTTCATACCTTTTTCAATTTCATTCCATTTACTAGATGGAATGATGATTGGAATAAAATCAAAGGGCATCGTCCGTTCCGTACCACCTTCATTTCCATAAACAGTAAACGTTATCCCTTGTTTTAAAAAACTTAAATTCGCTGTGTCCTGCTTTTCTTTTAAATCTTCATTGGAAAGGCTTTGAAGCACGTTGTAAAAGGATTGGTAATGTTTTTTTGGCATGCCATTTGCATTTAACATTTCATCAAAAAAAGAACCCGTATCATAGGGCTTAAACATGCATGTATCCTCCTTGGTGTTCAGTTAATAGTAAAAGAATACCATAAACATTTAAAAACGCTATAAAAAAACCATAAATTCTAACATTTTCGTGTTACAATATATGACAAAAAAATCAAGAACGCTCCTTTTATATGAAAAAAACAAAAAAATTTAAAGACTTTTGTAGAATTTATAACATGAAAACAAAAAATAAGACAAAATCGCGGAAAAATTCTGTTTTATCCGACAGAAATCTGTGATAAATTAAAAAGATAAGTTGAAAGGGTGAAAAAACATGTCACGATTAGAAAACGTTACAATTATTAAAAAAGCAAATGTTTATTTTGAAGGGAAAGTAACAAGCAGAACCGTTTTATTTGAAGATGGAACAAAAAAAACACTTGGAATTATGATGCCGGGCGAATATGAATTTTCAACAGAGCTAAAAGAAGAAATGGAAATTTTAGCAGGACAGCTAGAATACAAATTGCAAGGAAGCGATTGGGAAACCATTGAAGGAAGCGGTGTTTTTTACGTTCCAGCAAATGAATCGTTCCAGCTCAAAGTACATAACGTAACAGATTATTGCTGTTCTTACTTAGCTGAATAAAAACCCGCCAAAACGCCTGAGAAATTCAGGCGTTTTTTGTTTAGCCTTCCTGTAAAAAGGAAATTAATAGTAGAGGTTTTGAAAACAAGCAAGGAGGAGTATACGTGAAAAACGATGAAACAAAAAAAACAGGTATGGGCGAAACAGAAGACACGCTGACTACTCGCCAGGGGCACCCGGTTACAGACAATCAAAACATTCGTACGGTTGGAAACCGCGGTCCGGCTACTCTTGAAAATTATCACTTCATTGAGAAAATTTCTCATTTTGACCGCGAGCGTATTCCGGAAAGAGTAGTGCATGCCCGAGGAGCCGGAGCACACGGTTATTTTGAAACCTATGGAAAAGTAGGAGACGAAGACGTTTCTAAATACACAAGAGCCAAGGTTTTTCAAAGTGCGGGAAAACAAACGCCTGTTTTTGTGCGTTTTTCAACGGTAGCAGGAGCAAAAGAATCTCCTGAAACGGCACGTGATCCACGTGGTTTTGCCGTGAAGTTTTACACTGAAGATGGAAACTGGGATTTGGTTGGGAATAACTTGAAAATTTTCTTTATTCGTGATCCTTTAAAATTCCCGGATATGATTCATGCATTTAAGCCAGACCCGGTTACAAACCTTCAGCATCCTGAACGGATGTTTGATTTTGTTTCGCAGACACCTGAAGCCACACACATGATCACTTTTTTATTTTCTCCATGGGGCATTCCGGCAAATTACCGGCAAATGCAAGGTTCAGGGGTTAACACTTATAAATGGGTAAATGAAAAAGGTGAAGCGGTATTAGTGAAATACCACTGGGAGCCGTTAAAGCAGGGTATACGGAACTTAACGCAAAAAGAAGCAAATGAAATCCAGGGGATGAATACAAGCCATGCTACCCAGGATTTGTATGAAGCGATTGAAAAAGGAGATTATCCTGAGTGGGAACTATGCGTCCAGATTATGAGTGACGGCGAACACCCTGAGCTTGATTTTGATCCGCTTGATGACACAAAGCTTTGGCCTACAGACCAATTTCCATTTTTGCCAGTTGGGAAAATGGTATTAAATAAAAACCCGGAAAACTTTTTTGCGGAGGTAGAGCAAGCTGCATTTGGCACAGGCGTTTTAGTTGACGGCCTGGATTTCTCGGATGACAAAATGCTGCAAGGGCGGACTTTCTCTTATTCGGATACGCAGCGCTACCGCGTGGGTGCAAACTATTTGCAGCTGCCGGTTAACAGGCCGAAAAAACGTGTGGCCACTAACCAGCGGGATGGACAGCATGCTCATTACGTGGATTTGGGGCAAAATCCGCATATTAATTATGAACCATCGCTTCTTGGCGGTTTAAAAGAAGCGGAGCCGGCCGGACAGCCACATGAGCCGGAATACAATGCGAAATTAAAGAAACAGCCGATTGACCGGAAAAATGACTTTAAACAAGCGGGTGAAACATACCGCAATTTTGAAGACTGGGAAAAAAACGAATTGATCAGCAATTTAGTAGACGCTTTAAAAGTTTGTCATCCGGACATTCAAAAACAAATGATCGAGTATTTTGCTCAAGCAGATGAAGAATATGGTCGCCGCGTGGCAGAAGGACTCGAACAAGCAAAAGCAGAAATGGGCGCAACAGGTTCAGAAAAAGCGCATAAAGCAGCTGAAAAAGCAAAAGAAGAAGGCCATAAAGCTGACCCATACTGATTCAAAAACCCTTCATTATAAATGAAGGGTTTTTTAAAAAAGTTTTTATGATAACAAGCTTGCTGTAATCTCAAGTGAACGCAGTCTTGCTTGATGATCGAAAATTTGTGCGTTTACCATAATTTCATTTGCTTCAGTGTCTTCAATGAAAGATGTTAGCTTTGTTTTTACTGTTTCCGGACCGCCGATAATAGAAGAGCCCAGCTGCTGTTGCAGGGCTGCTTTTTCATATTCGCTCCAAAGCTCATTCATATTGTCAACAGGCGGCTGAAGCGGAACGGGATTGTTGCGGATTAAGTTTAAAAACTGCTGCTGCATAGAGGTAGCAAGCCGTTCGGCTTCCGCATCAGTGTCAGCAGCAATTACATTGACACCAAGCATGGCATAAGGCTTTTCAAGTACAGCCGACGGTTTAAAATGCTGGCGGTAAATAGCCAGAGCAGGCATCGTATTGTCCGGTGAGAAATGGCTGGCAAATGAAAATGGCAAACCGAGTTCACCGGCTAAACGGGCACTGAAGCCGCTTGAACCAAGAAGCCAAATAGGGACGTCCAAACCTTCACCGGGAAATGCATGAACTTGATTTTTCCCGGAAAAATAGCCCCGAAGTTCCTCCAGCTGCTGAGGAAAGTCACTGCCATCACTCATATTATGCCGGCGTAAAGCACGCATTGTGATTTGATCGGTCCCTGGTGCGCGCCCGAGTCCAAGATCAATTCGCTTTGGAAAAAGAGATTCAAGGGTGCCAAATTGTTCAGCAATCATAAGTGGTGCATGGTTTGGCAGCATAACGCCTCCAGAACCAACACGAATTGTTTTTGTAGCTGCTGCAATATGCCCGATAACAACTGCTGTCGCAGAGCTGGCAATACCTGGCATGTTGTGATGTTCCGCAAGCCAGTAACGGTTGTATCCCCAGTTCTCCGCGTGCCGGGCAAGATCGGCAGAGTTTTGAAATGAATCGGACGGTGTACCTCCGGCCGTAATTGGTGCAAGATCAAGAACTGAATAAGGAATAAACATAAATAAACACTTCTTTCTACATAAAAATTTCAGTGTTTATTAGTGTAACAGCATCATTTCGTGATACAAAATAAAATGGCTTGCCTTTCGACAAAAAAAGCAGTAAGATACGAATACAGCTGCGTTGTGCGTATTTTATTAAGTAAGTTTTAACCTTTAAGCTGTAAAAGGGAGTTTAACATCAAGACGGAATTGACAGGCCTCTGCCCATGTGGCAAGGAGGACAAACATGACCGTTTTTGCAAACACCCACTTTGAGGAGTGGTGGTTTAAAACTTTCTTATCCTTTACGATACGGCAAAGGCGGCTGAAAAATCAGTTCCAGATGGAACTGATTTTTTTATTTGCTTTGAAATTGAAATTGATTAATTAACAGGTCAAGTTTTTGGCTGTATTCGATCGTTTCTGCATGGTTAAGGCCTTTTGTAGTGCCAGTTGTAATCATTACTTTCCGCACAGCTTTAATTTGCAGCATTAAGTCATCAAAATTTGTGTAGTTGTTCACTTTCTTATCCTCCATACAATCTAGTTTCATGCTGCAGAAATGCAACAGGGATTAGTATACGAGGAAGATAGTTTCAAAGAAACCCTTTCGACAAAACTTCTAAGTACATTACACTTCTGTCGAGATTTCGCGAAAAAAAATATTAGGAAAAAAAATTATCATAACGTAAAATAAGGGAATGGCTAATACGTAATTAAAGAGGGCTGGAACAATGAAATATACAGGCAGAATAACCATGATAAGTATCTCTTTTCTTTTTTCGCTGATCCAGTTGAGTATTTTCAAAGAGATAGTTACCAAAGAGCTAATAGACTTTGCTGCAGCAACAGCTGTTGCATTTTTTGCAGGCTGGCAATATGACCGCATGAAGTTTGACCGTAATCAACGAAAAGAAAATGAAGAAAGCTATAAGCAGCTATTGGAACTGTTGCCTGAAGCAGTTTTTATTCATGCGCACGATAAAGTTTTATATGTTAACAAAGAAGGACAAAACATGTTAGCGGCCGATTTCTCTCATCAAATTATCGGGTGTTCTATTTATGACTTTGTTTGTTCAAAAAACCACGAACAATCCGTGGCCCATATTGAACAAGTTTGTAAAGAAAAAAT
>JAPSKG010000182.1 GCA_031177795.1 Domibacillus sp. | reverse complement strand
AGCAATGGAGTTAAAAGCATCTGAAGAATCTTTGCAGCAGCAGCAGCAGGAATTAGAACATATGAATGCAGACCTTGAAGAGCAAAACAGCAAATACGAACAAAAAAATAAAGAAGTGGAACTAGCCAAAGCGGATTTGGAACAAAAAGCTGAACAATTAGCTTTAAGTTCTAAGTACAAATCTGAATTTCTGGCAAATATGTCTCATGAATTAAGAACGCCTTTAAATAGTTTGTTAATTTTAGCAAAGCTGCTGTTAGACAATCCGCAGCAGAATTTAACGAAAAAACAACTGGAATTTGCCCGCACAATTCACTCTTCCGGAACAGATCTTTTAAATTTGATAAATGAAATATTGGATTTAGCGAAAATTGAGTCAGGCAAAATTGAAGCACACACTAAGCTAGTTCCAGTTTCGCAACTAACAGAAAACCTTCATGATAAATTTTCTTTTATGGCGGACCAAAAAGAAATTGCTTTTAAAATAACAGTAGATGACAACGTACCGGCAGCCATTGTCACTGATCCTATGCGTTTGCAGCAAATTTTAAATAATCTAATCAGCAATGCGCTTAAATTCACCAATCAAGGTTCTGTGACAGTAACTATCGAAAAGCAAGCAAATCAAATTTGGTTTACAGTGACAGATACAGGTATTGGTATTCCAACAGATAAAATGTCATTAATATTCGAAGCATTCCAGCAGGTCGACGGCACAACAAGCCGCAAATATGGGGGAACAGGTCTTGGGCTGTCTATCAGCCGAGAGTTGGCTCATCTTCTTTCTGGCGAAATATACGTGGAAAGCAAAGAAGGGGAAGGCAGTACGTTCAGCTTGTCTTTGCCTTGTGTTGAAGAGGAAAGTCCGCCTTCGGCATTGCTGTACCCGGGAACTTCATTCGTGACAATAAAGGAGCCGGCAGTTTATCCAGCAGAAACAACAAGTGCAACAGCAGTTCTTCAATCAAAACAAAGTACAATGATTATAGAAGAAAGTGCAGAGGTTTCAAGAAAAAAACTGCTTATAGTTGAAGATGATGTACGGCAAAGAAACAGCATGAAAGAGCTTATGAGTTTTTATCCTATTGACATTCATACAACAGGAACAGGTGCAGAAGCCATTTCCTTATTAGAAAAAGAATTTTACGATTGTATGGTGTTGGATTTAGGCCTTTCAGATGTATCGGGGTTAGATCTTTTAACAAAGCTGGAACAGCAGCCGGATTTAACACCCGGCCACATGATTATTTATACGGGGAGAGAATTAACACAAAAAGATGAAATACAATTAAAGAAATATACAAACACAATTATTATAAAGGATTTTATGTCTCCTGAAAGACTGCTTCAAGAAACAGCTCCGTTGTTTCAGGTACCTAACAATCTAGCAAACAGCTTTGTGAAAAGCGGGGAAACAGCGGAAACAGCAGCCCTTACAAACAATGTATTAAAAGGAAAAAGTATTTTATTAGTGGACGACGATGTACGCAATTTATTTGCCGTATCAAGCATTTTGGAAGAACGGCAAATGCAGGTAACTTTTGCGGAAAACGGAAAAGAAGCTCTTAGCATATTAAAGCAAGAAAACCGTTTTGATTTAGTTTTGATGGACATTATGATGCCGGAAATGGACGGATATGAAACCATGCAGCGAATCCGCCAGGAAGTAAACTAGCACTCGTTGCCGATCATTGCTTTAACAGCCAAAGCAATGAAGGATGACCGGGAAAAATGTATAGAAGCAGGAGCCTCTGATTATATCGCTAAACCGGTAGATCCAGACCAATTGCTTTCTTTGCTCCAGGTTTGGCTGTATGGAGAGGGAGTGAAATAAAATGACGCCGGATGAAACAGAAAAACTGGAAATAGACCTTTTACTAGAAGCTGTTTTTCGAAGGTATGGACATGATTTTCGCAATTACTCTTATCCATCTATCAGACGGCGAGTCTGGCATCGCATTTCAGCTGAAAAGTTAACAGGAATTGCTTCCCTCCAAGAAAAAGTGATTCGGGATCCATTTTGTATGAAGCAGCTGTTTTATGATTTTTCCATTAACGTAACAGAAATGTTCCGCGATCCTTTGTTTTTTCTTTCAATGCGGGAAAATGTTGTTCCGCATTTGCGGACATACCCTTTTCTCCGCATTTGGGTTGCGGGATGCTCTACGGGTGAAGAAGTATATTCGCTGGCTATTCTTTTAGAGGAAGAAGGCTTGTTGGGGAAATCGAGGATTTACGCGACAGATATAAATTCTCAGGTGCTGAACCAAGCCAAAAACGGGCTTTTTTCTCTTAAATCTATGAAAGAGAATACCGATAATTACATTAAAGCAGGCGGAAAGCGGGCTTTTTCAGAGTATTATAATGTAGAAAAAAACCGGGCTATGTTTCATCCGCGCATAAAAGATCGCCTCGTTTTTGCCCAGCATAACTTAGTTACAGACAAATCTTTTAATGAATTTCATTTAATCTTGTGCCGCAATGTTCTTATTTATTTTAATCGAACACTACAAGAACAAGTACACGATTTATTTTATAAAAGTTTAATTCCTTTTGGATTTCTAGGTTTGGGAAACAAAGAAAGCATACGGTTCACAAAACAAACAATCCAATATGAAGATGTTGATAACAAAGAAAAAATTTACCGAAAAAAACATTGATTTTTTAGAAAATTCGAAATGAGGTGCAGAGGTGAAACAAAAAATAAAAATCCTATTGGTAGATGACCGTCCTGAAAATTTATTTGCACTGGAATCTGTCCTGGAAAACGATTTTTATGAGCTCACACGCGCTTACTCAGGAGAAGAAGCGTTAAAACTGTTATTAAGGGAAGAATATGCTGCTATTCTTTTAGATGTTCAAATGCCTGGAATGAATGGGTTTGAAACAGCGAAACTTATAAAGATGCGGGAAAAAACAAAGTATACGCCAATTATTTTTGTAACGGCCATTAACAAAGAGCTCGAACATGTTTTTACGGGTTATTCAGTTGGTGCAATTGATTATATGTTTAAACCGTTTGAACCGGAAACATTGCGTGCCAAAGTCAGCGGTTTTGTGGAAATCTATCAAAATCATAAACTCTTAAAAGAGAAAAAAGAAGAATTGGAACAAGCTCACATAAAGCTTTCTTTCCTCGCAAAAGAATTAGAGAAAACAAAATCCTTATACGAAGCAGTGAGTGAAACACATTTAGATGCGATTATCGTATTTGATGAAAACGGCAAAATTATTATGGCCAATCCTGCAACACAACGCATCTTTCAATATAACGGCATTTCGTTAACAGGGCAGCCGATTGCAATGCTTTTGCCTTTTTTCCAGAGTGAAGGGTATGTTCCAACACAACAACTAATAGAAAAACAAGGAAACAGGAGAGACAACAGTCAATTTCCAATTGAGATGCAAATGGCAAAAGCTTATTTGGAACAAGGGAAAGACACAATTTTTGTTTGTGCAATACGAGACATTACAGAACGGAAAAGCCAGGTAGCCGAGTTGGAATACCAGGCTACACATGATTCGTTAACCAAGTTGCCTAACCGGCATTTTTTATACGGACAAATTAAACAAATGGTTGAAAAAAATGATTGGGAAAACCAGGCATTTGCTCTTATTATATTGGATTTAGATCAATTTAAAGCGATCAACGACACGCTAGGCCATCACATGGGAGACCAGTTATTAAAAGAAGTAGGATACTGCCTGCGGCACGTGGGCAGCGAAGAAGATGTAGTAGTCCGCCTGGGTGGCGATGAGTTTGCTATGCTAATAAAAAATTCATCCAGACCGCATGTTATCGAAGTTGTTCAAAATATTCAACGTATATTATCACAGCCGTTTATCATTGAAGGAAAATCTCTTACGGTTGGCCACAGTACAGGCATAGCTTTATTCCCGGAACATGGTCTTGACGAAGAAACACTGCTTCGAAAAGCAGATGTGGCCATGTATACTGCTAAAAGCAATGGCAGTGGTTATGCGTTTTATTCGGAAGGTTTACAGCAGGCGAATTTGGACCAGGTAATGTTAATGGGACAATTACGAAGCGCTATGAAAAACGGGGAAATCGAGTTGTATTATCAGGCAAAAGTGGACATGGAAACAAAAATTGTGGCAGGCATGGAAGCTTTGGTACGTTGGAGACATCCAAAACGGGGCTTGATTTTCCCGGATGAATTTATTCCTCTTGTGGAGCAAACAGGATTGGTAGATTCATTGACTTTGTATGTTCTGAACGAAGGAGCCGCACAGCTCCGGCAATGGTTGGATGCCGGATTTAACATTACGGTTTCTGTGAATCTTTCTGCCCGCAATCTTCAAGACGAATGGCTGCCAGAAAAGCTAAATGAAATTTTAACCAGCCATCAAGTAGCCCCGGAACTTCTTACTCTTGAAATTACAGAAAGCTTTATTATGACAAATCCTGAAAGGGCAATGAAGGTGCTGACAGAATTGCATGACATGGGTGTTGAATTGTCGATCGACGATTTTGGCACCGGATATTCTTCGCTGGCTTATTTAAAGCATTTGCCTGTAAATGAAATTAAAGTGGATAAATCATTTGTGATGGATATGTTAAACGATAAAAACGACATGATCATTGTAAAATCTATCATTAACCTGGCGCATAATTTATCTTTAAGAGTAACCGCAGAAGGTGTGGAAACCCAAGAAATATTAGAAAAGCTTCATGAATTTAAATGTGATAAAGCACAAGGATATTTAATTACAAGACCTTTGCCTTCCGACCAGGTTCTTCAGGCGCTAGAAAACACAGAATGGAATGTGCGCAAAGTAACATTAAGCGAATAGCCCCAAATTTATGTTAGCTGTATTTATTTAAAACCCTCTATTTTAGTGGGTTTTTTTATGTTTGAATTTTAAAAAAAAAAAACGACC
>JAPSKG010000181.1 GCA_031177795.1 Domibacillus sp. | reverse complement strand
TGGCTGTAGACGCAGATACAATTGAAACAAGAGGATCAGCTATAGACGAAAGTGTAATTGAGCAAATTAAACATGCACAGGAAACTCGCGGCGTGATTATTTTGACAGACCCGGACTATCCCGGCCAGCGTATCCGAAGCTTAATTTCTGAAAAAGTACCGGGCTGCCGTCATGCTTTTTTGCCAAAAGAAGAAGCAATTGAAAAACATGGACGAGGAGTTGGAATTGAACATGCAACAGTCCAATCAATCCGAAAAGCACTCCGTGAAGCCCAGTATATGGAACAAGATGCAGAAGAACAAATTACAAAAGAAGATTTGGTGTCAGCAGGCTTGATAGGGGGACCAGCTTCTAAAGCAAGAAGAGAGTTATTAGGGAAAAAGCTGAAAATTGGATATGTAAATGGAAAGCAGCTTCATAAGCGGCTGATCATGTTTCAAATCACACAGCAGCAATTTGCACAAGCATTAAAAGAAGTACTGGAGGAGGAAGGATAATGAAAGATATCGCAACGCCGTCCCGGACAAAAGACATTCTCTCCAGGCACGGATTTTCATTTAAAAAAAGCCTTGGTCAAAACTTTTTAATTGACCCAAATATATTGCACCGCATAACAGAAACAGCTGAGCTAACAAAAGAAACAGGGGTAATTGAAATTGGTCCCGGAATTGGCGCTCTCACAGAACATTTAGCAAGAACAGCAGGAAAAGTAGTCGCGTTTGAAATCGATCAGCGGTTACTCCCGATTTTAGAGGAAACGATGGAACCATATGACAACGTTAAAGTCATAAACGAAGATATCCTGAAAGCTGATGTGAAAACTGTCGTGGAACAGGAATTTGCAGAATTTGACCGCTTAATGGTTGTAGCAAATTTGCCTTACTACGTAACTACGCCCATTATTATGAAGTTGCTGGAAGACAAAATCCCGGTAAACGGATTTGTTGTTATGCTTCAAAAAGAAGTGGGTGACCGTATTTCAGCAAAGCCGGCATCAAAAGAATATGGTTCTCTTTCAATTGCCGTTCAATATTACACAAAAGCTGAAATAGCTTTTATTGTGCCAAAAACAGTTTTTATGCCTGCGCCCAATGTAGATTCAGCGATTATTAAATTGCAGGTGCGTGAAAAACCCGCTGTTTCAGTTGAAAATGAAGCTTTTTTCTTTACCGTAACACGTACATCGTTTGCACAGCGCAGAAAAACAATTTTAAACAATCTCGTTAATGGGCTGCCTGGCGGAAAAGAAAAAAAAGAACAAATTACAGCGGCGCTTGAAAAAGCGGGCATTGACCCGGCAAGACGCGGCGAAACACTATCACTTAATGAATTTGCAGTGCTTTCTGAAGCATTATTAAAAGAAGGAATTCAATCTTAATCAACTGCTCTTAAAATTAGAGCGGTTTTTTTTGGCACAATGGGAAATACTAATTCTATCGAAAAAAATCGGTATTTGCCGAACGAAAAATATTGACAACCGTAAGAGACGCTGATAAAATATTTTATTTGTTTGACTGGATAAAATGTTTGTGTTATACTAAACATAGTGAGGTGGATACAGATGCCGAAAACATTAGCTGACATAAAAAAATCGCTTGATGGTAATTTGGGTAAAAGATTGTTGCTTAAAGCGAATGGTGGACGACGTAAGACGATTGAGCGTTCCGGTATTTTAACGGAGACGTATCCTGCTGTTTTTGTCGTAGAACTTGATCAGGACGAGAATTCATTCGAACGCGTTTCTTATAGCTATGCGGATGTACTCACTGAAACAGTCGAATTGACATTTGAAGATACAGCGGCAGGCAGCGCAGTGTAATTGCTTGCTTTTTTATAAGCAGCAGACCGGGGAGCCGGCTCAGAAGATTCATTTTGAATCTTTTGAGCCGGCTCTTTTTTTTTTGTGATAAAATAAGAAATAATTTATCGCGTATAACGTAAAGTAGGTGGACGAAATGAAATTAATGATTAAGGCGCCGGCAAAGATTAATCTGACGCTTGATGTACTTCATAAA
Source organism: Domibacillus sp. (assembly GCA_031177795.1). Taxonomy (GTDB): domain Bacteria; phylum Bacillota; class Bacilli; order Bacillales; family Domibacillaceae; genus Domibacillus. The sequence goes on along the minus strand of JAPSKG010000181.1, from coordinate 2,900 downwards.
CGGCCGGATGGCTATCATGAAGTTGAAATGATTATGACAACTGTTGATCTGGCAGACCGGCTTGAACTAGAGGAGTTAAGGAAAGATGAAATCCGGATTATCTCCCATAACCGCTTTGTTCCAGACGACAGCCGGAATCTGGCTTATCAAGCTGCAAAGCTTTTAAAGGAACGGTACGGCATACAAAAAGGTGTATCAATTCAAATTGATAAAGTTATTCCTGTAGCGGCAGGTTTAGCGGGCGGAAGCAGTGATGCAGCTGCAGCATTAAAAGGCTTGAATCAATTATGGAATCTTGGGCTATCCCTTGATGAGCTAGCAGAAATCGGTTCGGAAATCGGCTCAGATGTTTCCTTCTGTGTTTATGGGGGAACGGCTCTTGCAACCGGCCGGGGAGAGAAAATTGAACATTTGCCGGCTCCTCCAAACTGTTGGGTTGTTTTAGCAAAACCAACAATTGGCGTTTCAACTGGGGAAGTTTACAAAAACTTAAAGCTTGATCGAATGAAAAGGCCAGACACAAGAGCAATGATTGAAGCTATAAAAGAAAGCAATTATGAAAAGATGTGCAGAAACATGGGCAACGTACTGGAGTCGGTTACCTTAAACGCGCATCCCGAAGTAGCTTTGATTAAAGAACAAATGATTCGTTTTGGAGCTGATGCTGTACTGATGAGTGGCAGTGGCCCGACTGTTTTTGGGCTGATTCGCCATGATTCTCGCATGCATCGGGTTTACAATTGCTTGCGTGGATTTTGTGATCAAGTTTACGCGGTCCGCATGCTGGGAGATGGAGACCAGGTTGATTAAAACCGTATATTAAGATATATTATAATTAAAATATTCGGTTTTACTCCTTGGGAGGTTTAAATAGAACGATGAAGTTTCGTCGAAGTGAACGTATTATAGATATGACACATTATTTATTGGAACATCCGCATGAACTTGTTTCGCTGACACTGTTTGCAGCGCGGTTCGGTTCAGCCAAGTCATCAATCAGTGAAGACCTGGCTATTATAAAAGAAACATTTGAAAAGCGTGGCATTGGCACGTTGCAAACAGTACCTGGTGCAGCTGGCGGAGTGAAATTTTATGCTCGCGTTGACAAAAAAAGCGCAAAAGAGTTTATTACAGACTTGTGCCGGCAAATTGAAAATCCGGAGCGCTTGCTGCCAGGCGGCTATTTGTATATTATGGATTTACTTGGGAATCCCTCTATAATAAATAAGATTGGCAAGCTGCTTGCTTCGGCATATTCGGACAAAAAGATTGATGCGGTTATGACAGTAGCAACAAAAGGCATTCCAATTGCCCATGCGATTGCAGCGCATTTGAACGTGCCAGTCGTTGTAGTGCGCCGTGACAGCAAAGTTACGGAAGGCCCAACTGTCAGCATTAACTACGTGTCAGGCTCAACAAAACGAATACAGGCAATGGTTTTATCAAAGCGCAGTTTGAAAGAAGGTTCAAAAGTGCTGCTTGTTGATGATTTTATGAAAGGCGGGGGCACGATAAACGGCATGATTAGCCTGCTGTCAGAATTTAATGCAACAGTTGCCGGTATTGCAGTTCTTGTGGAAGCAGAATATCCCGACCGCCTTATTGATGAGTATATTTCACTTGTCAAATTAAAAAATGTAAATGAAAAAGATGCAGCTATTTCCGTTGTAGAAGGTAATTATTTCTCAAAGAATATTGAATTTTTGCAGGAGGAAACAGAATGAATATTGTTAATACAAAAAAAGCACCTGCGGCAATTGGCCCGTATTCACAAGGAATTGTTGTAAACAATTTGTTTTACAGCTCAGGCCAAATTCCGTTGACAGCAGAAGGTAACTTGATTGAAGGAACAATTGAAGAACAAACACATCAAGTATTCGCAAATTTAAAAGCAGTACTTGAAGAAGCAGGCGCTTCTTTGGAAACGGTAGTTAAAGCCACTGTTTTTCTTTCAGACATGGAAGAGTTTGGTGCAGTGAACGAAGTGTACGGACAGTACTTTGCTGACCACAAACCAGCCCGTTCTTGCGTCGAAGTAGCGCGCCTTCCGAAAGATGTAAAAGTGGAAATTGAAGTTATTGCTCTTGTAAAAGCGTAAAAGCGTAAGCCGGCCCAGTGCCGGTTTTTTTTATGCAAAATTTTTTTAAGGGAAAAAGAAGGAATATTGGAATGATTATGGAATTAATAGTTTATGCTTTTCTTAACATGGGTAAAGGGGGTGAACATGCGTGGAAGTAACAGATATAAGACTACGCCGCGTACAAACAGAAGGGCGAATGAGAGCGATTGCGTCAATTACATTTGATGAAGAGTTTGTCCTTCATGATGTTCGAGTGATTGATGGAAATAACGGCCTTTTTGTAGCAATGCCAAGCAAACGAACGCCAGATGGGGAATTCCGCGATATTGCGCACCCAATTAACTCCGGTACCCGCGGGAAAATTCAAGACATTGTTTTGAGCGAGTATCATCGCTTATGCGAATTGGAGAGCCAGGAGCTTGTCGCACTTGAAGAAGCGTAAAAAAGCGCTTTATTTTTGTTGTGCAAGATAGCTAAAGCATGAATATTTTTTGCATCAAGAGCCTGCTTATTGCGCAAGGCTCTTTTTTTGCGTTGTCAAAAATGTGTCAATTTCCCCCCATTATTGAAATAAACACGTATTTAAGATATATTCAATAATGGATAAAAAGGTTAGGAGGCCTCTCATGACAAATATTTATGCTGTCATTTTGGCTGCAGGACAAGGAACACGCATGAAATCAAAGTTGTATAAAGTGCTGCATCCAGTCTGCGGAAAGCCAATGGTAGAACATGTTCTTGATCAAATTTCAGGTTTACATACAGAACAAATCGTGACAATTGTTGGTCATGGAGCTGATAAAGTAAAATCCCAGCTTGG
>JAPSKG010000180.1 GCA_031177795.1 Domibacillus sp. | reverse complement strand
GCCTTGAAAATCCAAACGTAAAAAGCCTTCAAGTTATTTTTAACATTTTCCGGCAAAAACCTATGGAAGAATTGTTTAAAAAAGCAAAAGAACAAGGAGTCGGCATTATTGTGCGCCTTCCGTTAGCCAGCGGACTTTTAACAGGAAAGTTTAAAGAAAGCGATGTTTTTGAAGCAGATGATCACCGTAACTTCAATAATGATGGAAAAGCGTTTAACGTTGGAGAAACCTTTGCAGGATTAGGTTTTAAAAAAGGCGTAGAGTTATCGCAAAAGCTGGATTGGATTGCCGGGGGACGCGGGTCGATGACTGAAGCTGCTCTTCGATGGATTTTGGACCAGCCAGAAATAACGTGCGTGATTCCAGGGTTTAAAAATGAGCAGCAAATCAAACAAAATTTGCAGGCTCTTCAAGCAAAATCATTTAGTCAGGAAGAATTAACAAAGCTTCGGGAATTTTACGACCAAGAAGTAAAACAATTTATCCGCGGTGCTTATTGACCAAAAGCAGCAGCCCGAAAAATTGGGGCTTGCTGCTTTTTTTGCTATGATAGAAAAATAAGGAATAAACAAAAAGGAGCGGTTCGATGTACGAAGAGTATTTGTCATTTGCAATTGAACTTGGAAAAGAAGCAGGAGCATTTCTTTTGCCGCGGGCAGGAAAAGCCGGAGGACAAACGTTAAAAGCTGCAAAGGATTTTGTAACTGAAATGGACGTGCAGGTAGAAACGCTTATTATTGAACGTATTCAAGCGCAATATCCAGAACACCGCATTTTTAGTGAAGAAGCAGGAACAATCGAAAACGAAAGTGATTACGAATGGGTAATTGATCCAATTGATGGCACCATTAACTATAGTATTGGTGTGCCGCAGTATGGGGTTTCGATCGCTCTTACTTATAAAGGAGAGCCTGTTGTCGGTGTGATTGAATTGCCGGGGTTGCATGAAACGTACTGGGCTTCTAAAGATGGAGGCGCATTCCGGGATGGAGAGCCTATCCAGGTACGAGAAGCAAGTCTGGCCGAATCATTTGTTTCACATAGCGACTTTGCAAAAGATGGAAACAAAGAAGCAAACACACAGCGCCTTGAATTACTGGGGAAAATTGTTAACGATGTATACCGCGTTCGTATTATTGGAACAGCAGCGGTCACACTGGCGTATATTGCAGCAGGAAAATGGGATGCGGCACTTTACATAAATCCTGCTTTTTACGATATTGCAGCCGGGCAGCTTCTTGTAACGGAAGCAGGCGGTGTAATGGAAACAGCCGGGCCTTATACGATGTTTGGGCAAAAACAAGCAGCGGAAGGCTTGAAATTGTTGCTTGAGGAACAAAAATGAAGCTAATTGCTTTGGATATGGACGGAACATTGCTGAACAGCCAAAACAAAATTAGCCAGGAAAACATCGAAGCAGTTAAAAAAGCCCAGTTAAAAGGAATCGAAGTAGTAATAGCGACAGGCCGGGCTTATTTTGACGCAGCACAGTTAACAAAAGAAGCGGGGCTGTCTACCTGGATCATTGGCGCAAACGGAGCTACCATTCATAACAAGGAAGGTGTTTGCCTTCAATCAATTTCCGTAAGCAAAAAAGATGCAAAAGAAATTCTTGCGTATTTTACAGAAAAAGAATTTTATTATGAAGTTTTTTCCGAACACAAACTGTTTTCTCCCAACAATGGGCGCGAGCTGGTTCAAATAGAACTGGACCGAATTACAACAGCAAACCCGGATTCGAACATAGAAGAAATGAAGGAAGCGGCAGAACGGCAGTTTAGCCAGGAGCCATTTAAATTTGTGCATTCATATGAAGAAATTTTAGCAGAGACGGATAAATACTTTAATTTGCTTGCTTTTTCATTCGACGACAACAAATTAAAACAAGCCTGGAATCGATTTGCTAAAAACGACCACCTTACGTTAACGGCTTCTGCAAGCCATGTATTTGACATTATGCATTGCGATGTATCAAAAGGAAATGCTGTTAAAAAATTAGCGCAAAAATTTAATGTAAAACCAAAAGACATTATGGCAGTTGGCGATAACTTTAATGATATTTCTATGTTTACTGTTGCAGGAACCAGTATTGCAATGGGCAATGCACCTGATGGTGTAAAAAAGCAGGCAATGGTCACAACACTAACTAACAATGAAAACGGCGTTGCTTACAGTATAAATAAGGTTATCAATGGACAATGAAAGCAATTTTTTTTGAGAAACTATTTCTCCGGGAAAAACCGCCAGCTTTCCCGCTGCTTGTTTATGTTACTTAAGCGCTCCATGAAAACAGGGATTTCACAAAAAACGTTATAGATTTATTCATTATTTTCAGACTATAATGAAATTTATATTAAAAAAACAGATAAAGTGAGAGGGTCGAGCATGGAGCCAAAATATTGTAGCGAATCTCGTGTGATCCGGACAAGCCGGGTGTTCCCGAATGATGTAAACAACCATAATACACTGTTTGGCGGACGTTTAATGAGTGATGTTGATCAGATTGCTTCAATCTCAGCCGCTCGCCACAGCCGCAAAGAATGTGTGACGGCTTCTACAGATTCGGTGGATTTCCTGCATCCAATCCGTCCAAGTGATTCGGTTTGCTTTGAATCATATGTTACATGGACAGGCAGCTCTTCAATGGAAGTGTTTGTGAAAATTGTGGCGGAAGACTTGAAAAGCGGAGAAAGTAAAATTGCGGCCACAGCATTTTTAACATTTGTCGCCTTGGATGAAAACCGCAAGCCTGCACTTGTTCCAGGAATTATCCCGGTCACAGCTGAAGAAAAAAAACTGCATGAAACAGCTCCTCTCCGGGCAAAAAAAAGAAAAGAGCATAAAAAGCATAGTAAGGAACTGGCTGCTTTTTTAACAATTGGCCAATCCTCTTGTTAAAAGCATCTTATTTGCTTCATAATAAAAATTTTGAAATAATGGGCAGGAAATGATTTGGAAAGAGGTGCTCATCTATGAAAGTAGCGGTTATAGGAGCAAATGGACAAATCGGAAAAAAACTAGTTAAACTGCTGCATGAAAGTGATAAGCATGAAGTCCGTGCTATTGTAAGAAAAGAAGAGCAGGCATCTGCCTTAAGAGAATCGGGCATTGAAGCCGCAACAGCTGATCTTGAAGGGACAGTTGACCACTTAACAGATTCTCTCCAAGGGTGTGACGCGGTTGTGTTTACAGCTGGTTCTGGCGGTCATACAGGTGCTGATAAAACGCTCCTGATTGATTTAGACGGGGCAGCGAAAACAGTGGAAGCAGCAGAAAAAGTAGGTGTAAAAAGGTTTATTATGGTTAGTGCACTGCAAGCTAATAACCGTGAAAACTGGAACGACCAAATCCGGCCTTATTATGCGGCCAAACATTACGCAGACCGTGCAGTGGAACAAAGCTCCCTTACATATACCATTATTCGTCCTGGCGGGTTAGTGAATGAACCTGGCACCGGAAAAGTAGAAGCTGGAGAACAGCTGGAGCGAGGCTCAATTCCAAGAGAAGATGTGGCAGCCGTAGTTTTTCATGCATTGCAGGAAGCTCATACATTCAACCGCTCTTTTGATTTAGTATCCGGCGGGAAAAAAATCAGCGAAGCACTAAAAAACATTTAAACAAAAAGCAGCTCTTTTCTTTAGAGCTGCTTTTTTGTTGTTTTAACAAAAGCTTTTAATGGATGGCTGTAAGATCAATTTGTTCAATAAATTCTACAAAAGCACGGACGATACTGAGTTCAAGTGATTCTTCGTGGAAAAACATCCAGCTTTTTCGGGTAACAGGACGTCCTTTAGAATCTGTCATTTCAACTTTATGCAAGTCCTTTAAATCTTCAAGAATCATGTTTGGCAAAATAGCGTAGCCGAGTCCATTTGCCACCATGTTTTTGCAAGTGCCGGCTTTATCCACCTCAATGCTAATCAAAGGAGGCTTTGCGTAATTTTCTGCCCACCAATGGTCAATTGCGCTTTTTAAATTTGGATCGGTTTGATAGTTAACCATAGGAAGATCCGGCAGCCTGGTAATGTCTATTTTTTCTTTTGAGGCAACACAAAGGGTTTCTTCAAATAAAAGCCGTCTTTGATCTTTCCAAATAGGGTCGCCTTTTACAAATCCTACATGCACATCTTGATTATGAATTAAATGGGTAATGTCGCTGCTCCAGGCAGTCAGCACTTTAAATTCAATCTTTGGGTATTTTTCTTTAAATACCTTTAACAGGCCGGGAAGTTTGTAGTCAGTAAAGTAAGTTGAAACGCCAAGCCGAAGTGTGCCAGTCACGCTGTTTTCCATATTTAAAACATTTTCCTTAATTTTCTGCATTCGCTGAAGTATCTCGTCGGCACAATTAGCTAAATATTCTCCTTGAGGAGTAAACTGAACTCCTCTCCTGCCTCGGTTAACGATTCGAACTCCAAAGGTTTTTTCCATTTGCTTAAGGCGATTTGTTAAAGCGGGCTGTGAAATATATAAAGCACGCGCGGCATTTGTTATGTTTTTTTGCTTGTAAAGTGTCTGCAAAACAAGCCAGTCCCGGTCGTCCATGTAAGTCTCCTTTAAGTAGGTATAATTTTTTTTTATGGTTCATCATATTAAAGCAATATTTTAATTATCGGTATAAATGTATTATAGTTAGTGGCACAAGAAGTGGAAAGAAGGAATTAGAATGAAAACAAACAAATGGGGGTTTCTTGCATTAAGTGCAGCTGGGGGTTTTTTGCTTTCTTTGACGGGCATTTCGATTGGCTGGATGCTCGGGGCACTCATAACTGCCATGCTTGTGTCGTTTAAGTATCCGCGCTTTTTAGGAGAAAAGGGGATGCCGAAACATTGGCTTTACACTGGACAATGTTTGTTAGGCATTGAACTTGGCCAAAAAATAAATGGATCTGTTTTGTCGGTTTTTCAAGAAGATTGGGC
>JAPSKG010000179.1 GCA_031177795.1 Domibacillus sp. | reverse complement strand
AGTGTATGTTCGTTTTTTAACTCTTTTTCCATTTTTGTTAAAAGTGAGGTTAGTTCATTTTCGCTATACCAGCTCAGCCCTTTTTTTGAGGCTTTAGCCAATTTACTGCGCCAGTTTTTACTCAACAAACCAAAAGCAACCGGTCCACGAGCCACGACACTCACGCCATTTTCTGCTAAAATAGGAAGTGCCTGCTCTTCAGGGCGCCGGTCTAATATGCTGTACTGCATCATAACACTGGAAATATTGGATCTTTTTACATATTGATTGATAACAGTTGGGCGAATGGATGAAATGCCGTATGCCCTGATAAACCCTTCAGCTTTTAATTCTTCAAATGCTTCAATAGTGTCATCAATCGGGTCATCAAGTGTTCCACCATGAAGCTGATACAAATCAATATAATCGGTACCGAGTCTTTTTAAGCTTTGTTTTGCCGCTTCTTTTATATAAGATTTTGACGCATCCCATGTCCAGCTGTTTTTTGTGTCAGTCCAGCGGTTTCCAGCTTTTGAAGCAATAACCACTTTTTCTCGGACTGAGTTAAGTGTTTTTCCGACGAGTTGCTCATTTACGCCAAAATCGTATAAATCTGCTGTGTCAAAGTATGTAATGCCTTCGTCAAGTGCTGTTTTTAAAATTTTTTCAGCATGTTTTTCTTCTGTGCCAATGGACATGCATCCGAGGCCAAGTTCGCTGACAAAAATGCCTGATTTACCTATTTCACGAGTATTCAACCAAATCACCTTCCTTTTTCATACAGTGTAACATATGGAAGAGAAAAATAGAAAAGAGGACATGATATGCATAAATTCGAAGAAAAAACGCTTAACACTCAATCGATTTTTAAAGGCAAAATTATTAGCCTGCAAGTTGATGAAGTAGAACTTCCAGACGGAAAAAAAGCAAATCGCGAGTTGATAAAGCATCCAGGTGCAGTTTGTGTTATTGCCATAACGGATGAGAAAAAAATTATTTTAGTTGAACAATACCGAAAAGCGCTAGAAAGGCCGCTTGTAGAAGTGCCGGCCGGAAAACTTGAGCCTGGGGAAGAGCCATCAATTTGTGCAGGGCGCGAGCTAGAGGAAGAAACCGGCTATCGCCCGGGGAAAATCACACATATTCAATCTTTTTATACATCTCCTGGCTTTGCGGACGAGCTGGTGCACGTTTTTTTAGCGGAACAGCTGGAAAAAGTAGAGGAAGGACTTGTAGCCGACGAAGATGAATTTGTGGATTTGTTAGAAGTTACAATTGAAGAAGCGGAACAGCTTGTGAAAGAAAGCCGTGTATTTGATGCCAAAACACTCTGGGCGCTTCAATATGTGCGTTTAAAAGCACTGGTATAATAAAAGCCCCCTTCTCATATAGTGCGAAAAGAGAGGGGGCCTTCCGTTTATGTGGACTGCTATAAGCCGGCATTTTCAAAAACGAGCTGCACTATATTTGTTTTCAGCCGTTTTGCTCATGACTGGAACTGCTTTTGGAGCACTGACCGTAAATAGCATGATGCCTGTGCAAAAATTAGAATTGTATTCTTACGTAAAAGAGTTTTTTTCCCAGTCTTCATCCGGAAGCGTTGCAAAGCCCGTTGATCTTTTTTGGGAAAGTATGATTCATAATCTGAAGTTTACGGGAGCAATGTGGATTGCGGGAATTTCAATTATCGGCCTTCCACTTATTTTTATTTTGCTTTTTTTAAAAGGAGCCGTAACTGGTTTTTCGGTGGGCTTTCTTATCCAGCAAATGAAGTGGGACGGGCTTTTACTTTCTCTTTTAACTATATTGCCGCAAAATATTGTGCTCATTCCTGCTTTTTTATTTACTGCTGTTATGTCTGCATCATGTTCGCTTCGCCTTTTAAAAAAAATTACAAGCCGTCAGGCAATGCCTCTTCCGGTAGCCAAAAGCTTCCTTAGCTACGTGGGCTATGCTGGCGGGGTAGCCATTGCCATTTTAGTTGCTTCAACTATTGAAGCATTTATTTCTAGCCAGTTAATGAATCTTCTTGTAAATAAATTCTTTTGATTCAGGGATGCCTTTTGTTATAATAAAGAGTACATCGGCGAGGGAGGGAACAAAAATGGAAAGCCGTATAGACCGAATAAAAAAACAGCTGCACGCAGCAAGCTATAAATTAACACCGCAGCGCGAAGCTACTGTGCGTGTTCTTCTTGAGCATGAAGAGGACCATTTAAGCGCTGAAGATGTGTACCTCCTCGTTAAAGAAAAAGCTCCTGAAATCGGGTTGGCTACAGTCTACAGAACGCTCGAGCTATTAAATGAACTCAAAGTGGTTGATAAAATAAATTTTGGGGATGGCGTTTCCCGCTACGACCTTCGGCAAGAAGGAGCGGCCCACTTCCATCATCATCTTGTTTGTATCGAATGCGGCGCAGTTGATGAAATACAAGAAGATTTGCTTGATGATGTAGAAGCGATTGTTGAAAACAGATGGAATTTTAAAATTAAAGACCACCGTCTGACGTTTCATGGCATCTGCAGCAGATGTCATGAAAAGCAGGAAGAAGACGAAAAAGAAGATCTTGAAAAACAGCACGCCGAATAAACCTTTCGACTTTTATCGAAAGGTTTTTTTATGAAAAAAGAGGTGGAGAAGATGAAAGATTATGTAAAAGATTTTCTTCATTTTTTACTGGTTGAAAAAGGGCTGTCGGATAACACGATTTCTGCATATCGACGTGATCTTATCCACTATACGGATTACATGGAAAAAGTAGAGCAAGTGGCACCTGAATTAATTCAGCGGATACATATACTGCACTTTTTAGAACAGCTGAAGGAACAAGGAAAATCTCCAAAAACTATTGCGCGGCATATTTCAACCATTCGGTCGTTCCATCATTTTCTTATTCAGGACCGGATATGTACTCATGACCCGACCAACCACATTGAAACTCCAAAATCAGGCCGGACACTGCCAAAAGTGCTTAATATGGAAGAAACGGAAGCATTGCTTGCAGCCCCGGACGTGTCAAATCCGCTCGGACTGCGCGATAAAGCGATGTTAGAGCTTATGTATGCTTCTGGTTTGCGCGTTAGCGAATTAACTTCACTAAATAAAGAAGATGTTCATTTGACCATGGGTTTTGTCCGCTGTACTGGAAAAGGCGATAAAGAACGAATTATCCCGGCTGGCCGGCACGCACTTGAAGCGATCGAGCATTACTTGCAAACAGGACGGCCAAAGCTTGTTTCTAAAAAGCGGAATGACCATGCTTTGTTTTTAAATCATTATGGGCAGAGGCTTACACGCCAGGGCTTTTGGAAAATTATTAAAGCTCTTGCCAAAAAAGCAACGATTGAAAAAGAATTAACTCCCCATACCATTCGCCATTCTTTTGCAACACATTTACTTGAAAATGGAGCGGACTTGCGAGCGGTACAGGAAATGCTCGGGCATGCCGATATTTCCACAACGCAAATTTACACTCATGTTACAAAAACACGATTAAAAGATGTTTATTCCCAGTTTCATCCACGCGCCTGAAAAATTTCCAGGCGCTTTTTTGTATTTAAGAAACAAATCAATTATAATGGAAACGAGAGGTCAGACTTCTGACAATACCCGGCTTTCCGGTTAGCTGCCGGATAGTTAGGGTAAAAATGTAAAAAGAATAACATTGGTAATGGAAAGGAGAAAGGGGAAATGAATTTTCCATTTAAGCGAATTCATTTAATCGTTTTGGATTCAGTTGGAATAGGAGAAGCGCCGGATGCAGAAAAGTTTGGCGATCAAGGGGCAGACACGCTTGGTCATATTGCTGAAAAAATGAATGGGCTTTACATGCCAAATATGGGTTTTCTCGGTTTGTCTAATATTAAAGCGATAAAAGGAATTGAAAAAGCCGTGTCTCCAACAGCGTTTTACACAAAGATGCAGGAAGCGTCAAATGGTAAAGATACGATGACAGGCCATTGGGAACTAATGGGTTTGAATATTCAAGTTCCATTTCAAGTTTTTCCGAATGGTTTTCCCGACTCTCTCATTCAGGAGCTTGAAGAAAAATCAGGGCGGCGCGTGATTGGCAACAAGCCTGCAAGCGGCACTGAAATTCTAGATGAGCTCGGGAAAGAACACATGGAAACTGGAGCTTTAATTGTTTATACCTCTGCTGACTCGGTTCTTCAAATTGCAGCTCACGAGGATATAGTGCCGCTTGATGAGCTCTATAATATATGTGAGATGGCCAGAGAAATGACAAAAACCGGCGATTACATGGTTGGCCGTGTGATTGCACGGCCATTTGTTGGTGAGCCGGGTGCTTTTAAACGAACATCAAACCGTCATGACTACGCATTAAAGCCTTTTGGGCGAACAGTAATGAATGAATTAAAAGATGCGGGTCTGGATGTGATTGCCGTCGGGAAAATTTCTGATATTTACGATGGAGAAGGTGTGACAAAAGCCATTCGAACTACATCTAATATGGACGGAATGGATAAATTTATCCAAGTTGCAAAACAAAATTTTACCGGCCTTTCATTTTTAAATTTAGTGGATTTTGACGCGCTTTTTGGCCATCGGCGCGACCCGGAAGGGTATGGGAAAGCGCTCGAGGAATTTGACAAGCGTTTGCCCGAGCTAGTAAAGGAATTGTCTGAAGACGATTTGCTGATTTTAACAGCTGACCACGGCAACGATCCTATTCACCATGGAACGGACCATACGCGTGAATATGTACCACTTCTTGTTTTTTCAAAAGCATTTAAACAAGGCAGGCAGCTCGAGCTTCGAGAAACCTTTGCAGATGTTGGTGCATCTATTGCCGATAATTTCAAAGTACCACTTCCTGAGTTCGGAAAAAGTTTTATGGAGGAATTAAAATGAATTTTGACCACATTACCGAAGCAGCGCAGTTTTTATTAAATAAAGTAAACCAAAAGCCAGAGATTGGACTGATTTTAGGACGC